>JAFAFZ010000485.1 GCA_023423215.1 Actinomycetes bacterium | reverse complement strand
AACTTCTCGGAATCCAGTGCGGGACTCTCGCTCAGCGGCGCGCGGGTCGGGTTCTCCCTGGCGCCGCGGCAGCTGATGATGCTGACCGAGCCGGTGCGGGTCTACGACTCGCGCACGACGGGCGGCGCGCTGGTGCCGAACGCGTCGCGGGTCATCCCGCTCGGCGCGGCGGTCCCGACGAGCGCGGCCGGCGCGCGCGTCAGCCTGAGCATCACCGCGTCGAAGGGCACCGGCACCCTGCGTGCCGGGCGTGCGGGCGTGTCGCCGACCGCCACGGCGCTGCAGTGGTCGCGCACCGGCGACAAGGTCACCAACCTGGTCAGCACCGGGATCTCCGCCGAGCAGGAGATGGTCGTGCAGAGCATCTCGGCCACCGGTGCCACCCACGTCATCGCCGAGGTGGTTGGCTACCTGATGTGAACCCTGCCGACCTCGATCCCGCCGACGACCCGGCGCTGGTGGCACTCGCCGACGAGCTGCTCTCCCGCCTCGCCGGTGGTGGTGCGGAGCCGACGGCCGGACCGCTGATGGTCGGCATCGTCGGCCCGGTCGCGGTCGGCAAGTCGACCTTCGCAGCAGCGCTCGCCCGCCAGCTCGTGGACCGCGCCGACACCACGGTGCCGTTGGCCGTCGAGGTGGTCGCGACCGATGCCTTCCTCCTGTCGAACGATCGGTTGGCGCCGCTCGGCGGCGCGATGCGCAAGGGCTACCCCGAGAGCTACGACTGGGACGCGCTCGACGTCTTCCTGGCCGAGGCCGCCGCAGGCGCATCCGTGCTGTCGACGCCGGTGTACTCGCACGAGACGTTCGACATCGTGGTGGGCGAGCGACACGAGTTCGGGCGTCCCGACGTGCTCGTCGTCGAAGGGCTGAACCTGCTGCAGTCCGCGCCGGGTGGCGGGTCACCCGCGGACCGGCTCGCGCACTCCGTCTACCTGCACGCGCCGATGCCGCTCATCGAGCAGTGGTTCGTCGAGCGCTTCATCGGGCTCGCCCGCCCCGAGGTCGGCGCGCCGTCGGACTTCTACGCGATGTTCGCCGCAATGGACGACGACGAGCTCGACGCCGTGGCCCGCTGGACCTGGAACGAGATCAACGCACCGAACGTGCGTGACCACATCGAACCGACGCGCCACCGTGCCGACGAGGTGCTGCACAAGGGCGAGGACCACCTCGTCGTCGCGGTCGAGCGGCGCGCCGGCTGAGGGCGGCCGCGCGAGTGCCCGGGAGGTGCCGTCGGGTCAGGGCGTGGGGTCGGCGCGCAGGTCGGTGACCGCGACCTCCTCGACGACCAGCGGGTCCGTCGAGGTCTCGAACACCTCCTGCACCTGCTCGCCCAATCGGTCCATCGTGACGTCGCGGCCGGTCATCAGGTAGCCGTCGCGGAACGGCACGACCCGAACCTCCAGGTGCGCCTTCACGTTGCGCTCGTCGAACCACGGGAGCTCGGCGACGTAGGGCTCGCCGGTGTAGACGACGTCGCAATAGGCGTCGAACAGGCCCAGGTCGCGGTGCGACGGATAGAGCTCGAGCAGGTGCTGGCCGGTCAGCGTGTCGGCATCCTCGCCGACGGTCTCGCAGAACGCCGGGTTCACGTAGTCGTAGCGGAAGTCGACGATCGTGTCGTCCGCGTCGCGCAGCGCGGTCATGACGGCGACCGGTCCCAGGCGTTCGACGACCTCCGCGAGCAGGTGCTGGCGGTCCTCCTCGACGAACAGCTCGGCTGGCGCGGCCGAGGCGGAGGTGGACGGGACGGGAGCGGCGGTGTCCATGGGGGTCCCCCAGGTCGTTGTGTGAACATCCTTCTACGCGGAAGGGAGCTGAACGTCAACCGGTTCTCGGGCGCATTGCTTGACCCGCAACGAGTGCGAGGGCGAAGATGCGCTCACGTGCCGGGGCATGGTGTGCACGTGGCGGTGGGAGCTCAGCTGTGGCGAACGGGACGGAACGGCGCCGTGGCGCCCTTGGATGGTTCGCGCCTGCGGTGATCGCAACGCTCGTGGTGGTGGCGACGGCATGCTTCCCGGAAGCGCCACCCACGACGGACCCGACGACCACGACCGAGTCGACCTCGACGACCGAGGCCACGACGACGACCGAGGCGACGACGACGACGGAGGGCACCACCACGACGGCCGATGTGGCGGGGTCGACGGTCGTCGCGAGCTCGATCACGCCGGACGACGATGCCCGGGTCGCAGGGACCTCGACGACGCGCGGGCTCGCCTTCACCGGGTCGAGCTCGCTGCCCTTGACGGTCAGCGGCGCGCTGTTCCTGTTCGCCGGGCTCACCATGGTGCTCGTGGGACGGGAGCGTGGACGTCACCGGCGGTCGTGAGACCGTCGTGACCGAGTCGTGAACCCACGTCGGCGTGTCGCCGTGGCGGTCGAGGCCGCGTCGCTCATCGGCTCCGTCGCGCTCGCCGCATGGCTGCCGTGGCTCGCCCGGCCCGGCGACAGCGCCCTGGTGGTGGCCGTCCTGTGCAGCGTCGCCGTGCTCGCCGGGAGCTCCGCCGTCGCCGCCGACCTGCTCAGCCACTCGGCCGGCGCCGCAGGTACCAGGCCGTCCCCGTCGTCCTCCGACGCGGACGTGCACCCACAGGGCGTCGAGGTCACGTCCGTGCTCGTGCTCGGTGACGAGCCGGTTGCCCTCCAGCGCAGCTCGGTGGCGCTCGCCGCGGCAGCGGGCCCGTGCATCGTGGTGGCGCGTGGGTCCGAGGACCAGATCGACGCAGGCGCGTTGCCCGGCGTGCAGTTGGTGCGGGCGTCGACGGTCGCCGCAGGCGTGCGATCCGCGGCGGATCTGGTCGAGACCGAGGCGGTGCTCCTGCTGTCCGGCCGCGCGGTGCCCGTGTTCGACCGGGACGGGTCCCCACTCCTCGCCGAGGGCGCGGCGTGGAGCATCGGGCAGGTCGAGGAGATCGCTGCCGACGGTCGCACCGACGACACCGTCGGCGAGCTGCGCACCGCGCTGCGTCGACGTGCGGTCGCCGGTGGCCTCGCCCTCTGGGAGCCGAACGCGACCACGGTGCGGACCGAGGCGCTGCGACGCTCGATCGGTGCCGACGACGGTCCACGAGGTGGTTGGCTGAGGGCGCTGCAGCACGACGGCGCACGAGGCATCGCCGACGCCCGCGTCGTGAGCGCGGGCGCGTCGCCCGCCGCCCGCGCGGCGTG
>JAFAFZ010000420.1 GCA_023423215.1 Actinomycetes bacterium | reverse complement strand
GGCCGCACCCGCGCCCTCGACGGCCACACGCCGTCCGGAGAGCTCGCCGAGCGTGGCCGACGCCGCGGTCAGGGCCCCGTGGGCGAGCAGCACGTCGGCGACGGTTCCGTGGCTGGTGGCGCTGCGGCGCAGCGGGGGCCGCACGTCGACCTCGTCCAGCGCGGCCAGGTCACCGGGACCGACGCCCTTGGCGGCGTCCAGCGAGAGCTCGCCGCTGCGCACCCGGGGCTCGACCGCGGCGAGGAAGGCCGCCAGCCCGTCGGTCCGCGACGCCGGCTCGCCGCTGATGCCGGCCGACGCGCCCGAGATGCGCTCACCCAGCAGCGCCCAGGCATAGGTCTGGGAACGGGCCATGGTGCGGGCCCCGTCCTGGAGCACCTTCTTGGCACAGCGCACCACGCCGGTGGCCCGCTCGGCCCCGTCCAGGTCGGTGATCACGAACCCCGTCATCGCGGTCGGCTCGTCGGCGGTGATCTTCTGCAGCGGCACCGCTGCAGTCTGCCCGAACCCACCGCGGCAGCGCGTCGTTCCCGCCGGCGTGCAGCGGCAGCGCCGCTCGGCGGCGCAGGGCTGAAGGCCCTGGTCTGGGGCGCAGGGCCGAAGACCCTGGTCTTTCGAGAGAGCGCCGGAGGCCGTGTGGATGAAACCCCCCGAATCCGTCCACACGGCCTGCCCGGCACCGGGAGGATCCCGCCGTGCCCGTGCGATCCGTGGATCGTGCGTGCGCTGTGGGTTCCTCGACCGGACCAACAGAGGTTGGTGGGAGCAACTTAGACAACTCAGTGACCGCTGTCACGCGAAAGTTGTCGGCCGTGGGAAGGTTGCGTGAAGTCCGCGTGAACCCGTCAGCCCACCGCCTCGCGCAACACGTGCTCCCATCCGAGGGCGAACAGGTTGCCCGCACGGGCGGTCAGCGGGTCGGCCACGCCGTGCTGCTCGAACACGAGCACCGGGTCCCATCCGCAGCGCTTGCCGATCCGCTGGCGCAGCGCGAGCGGGGGAGGGGTGAGGCGGGCGCAGGGCAGCCCGGACAGGTCCACGACCTCGACGGCGCCGATCGAGTACACCGCCCGGGCCAGGTGCATGCCGTCGACCCAGGCCGCCAGGTGCTGGACGCCGGACTCGACGCGCACCGACCCGAGCTCACGTCCGGTGGGGCTGCCGTCCTGCTCGACCAGGACCGCGACGGCGTCCGGGCGACGGGGCGCCATTCGCAGCGGCGGGCCGGACGGCCGGGTCAGGACCCAGCCCCGGTCGTTGGGCCCGGTGCCGGTGACCGAGCTGCGGAACGTGCCGAGCCAGCGGCCGTGGCCGTCGTGCACCGACCAGGTCGGGTCCAGGTCGACCAGGCCGCCCCGCCGATGCCAGATGGACAGGACGGGGGCGGTGGTGGCGTCGTCGCCCGCCAGGGCCCCGGCGCCCACCGCGGCGAGCACCTCGTCGAAGCCGTCACGCCCGGGCTCGGCCCGTGGCGGCGGCGCTGCGGGGTCCGTCAGCCCCTCGGCGTCGAAGGTCTGGGCGCCGTCGTCGACGACCGCGGCGGCCCAGGTGCGGCCGGTCCACCACCGCAGCTGGTGGCGACCGGTCGGGTCGGGGAACCAGCCCTCGGGGGCGGAGCGGGCCACCTCAGAGCTCGAACTGGGCGGCGGAGCGCCGCTCGAGCGCGGGCAGGATGCGTTCGGTGATGATCGCCCGGTGCACGGGGTCGTCCCGGTAGGCGACGTACCCGGCCTCGTCGTCGAAGTCGCCGATGACGACCAGGTGCGCGTTGTCGTCGGCGAGCCCGAGGTCGCGTCCGACGACGTAGCTGCGGATGGACGGCACCGACGTGGGCAGCTCGCGCAGCTGGGCGGCGATCCCGTCGATCTCGTCGGCCGGGACGTCGTCCCGGAAGGTCAGGGCCACCACGTGTCGCAGCATCGGTCACCTTCGGTCGGAGCGGACCCGAACACGGTACCGGGACGCGGCACGGGCCCCGACGGAGCGGGGCCCTGTTGCCTGTGCGCCCGGGGGATCCGACCGAAGCACCAGCGGGAGACCGGGGAGCATGCCAGCGTGTGTCGAGCGGGCGGACTCCGCTCCTCGCTGTACAGAGGGACTGACGGACCAGCGGACCGAAAGTCGCGAAGAAGTTCAGATTTCTTCGCGCGACCCCATCCGGCCTCTGCAGCGGGCGGTGCTGCCGGTGGTGCCGAGCGGGTCAGCCGTGGGTCGTGAACGGCTCGGTGAGCAGCTGCCGGTTGGGCACGTGCACCCGGTCCCCGCCGTCGGACTCCAGCTCGACCGAGGTGGGGTGGAGGGCGACGATCCGGCCCGCGACCGTCTCGGTGCGGAGGTGGTCGCCGGCCCGGAGCTGGTGACGCAGCGCCCGCCCGGCGGCGAGCTGCGAGGCGACCTCACGGCCGCCGAGCCCGCTCAGCAGCGCCAGGGACAGGCACGGGACCCCGAGCAGACCCGCCAGGAGGATGACGAGCATCGTCGGGTCGACGCCGATCTGGCCCAGTGCGACGGCGATGGCGGCGACCATGATGACGATCTGCAGCAGGCGTTCGAGTGCCACCTGGCGAACGCCGGTGGCCTTGCGGGCCGACTGGCCGACCGTGGCGGCGACCGCGACCGAGACGGCGTAGCCGGCGATCACGAGCAGGAACGCCAGCAGGAAGCGGGGCAGGTCGTCGACGAGCTGGTCCTCGAGGTCGTGCAGGACCTCGGTGTCCAGCAGGGCGATCGCCACCACCAGGCCGACGGCGGTCGACGCCCAGAACACGAAGCTGCCGATCGCGCCGCTGGACTCGCGCAGCGCGGGCCGGCGCTCGGCGCGACCCAACGAGGCACGGGTGATGCGTCCGGCGATCTCTCCGAAGAGCAGGCCGCTGCCGAGCGCGATCGCGGCCCAGATCCACTGTGCGAGTTCCATGTCAGGTCCCTTCACCCTCTCCGTCGGCAGGTCGTGGCGCGTCGGTGAGCAACTCGCGCACCGTGAACCAGCCGAGGCCCAGCAGGTCGAGCCCGGTGCCCAGGACCGAGCGGCCGCGCAGCGCGCGGTCGACGTGGTGGGTCGTCTGCCGCCCCAGGTCCGAGGCGGGGGCGAGCAGCGCCCGCAGCTGCTCGCCGAGCTCGCCGTCGTGGTCGTCGAGCTCCCGGTCGAGCTCCGCGCCGTGCCGGGCGCCCAGCGCGTCGTCGGCGTCGTCCCACTGGTCGTCGTGCTCGGTCATCCCGCACCTCGTTCCCGGCCCCGCACGGCGGTGTGCAGGACCCTCCTCGCCCGCAGCAGGCGGGTCTTGACGGTCGCGATCGGCAGGTCCAGCGCCTCCGCGATCTGCTGGTAGGACATGCCCTCGACCTCTCGGAGGACCACGATCGAGCGGCTGAGCTCGTCCAGGCCGCCGAGCGCGTCGCGCAGCTGCTCCAGGTCCTCCCGACCGGCCGCGCGGCGCGCCGGATCGGTGTCGGCACCGCCGCCGGGTGCGTCGGGCAGGTCCTCGGGCGCGGTCGCCTGGTCGCGTCGGCGCCGCAGGGCGTCGATCGCGCTGTTGTGGGCGATGCGCAGCACCCAGGTCCGCACCGAGCTGTCGCCCCGGAACGAGTCCTGGTTCTCCCAAGCCTTGATCATCGTCTCCTGGACGACGTCCTCGGCCAGCCCACGGTCGTGCAGGACGCCGTAGGCGACGTGGTAGACGGCTGCCGCGTGGTCCTCGATCAGGTCGCGCAGCTGCCGGTCGAGCACCGGTTGGGCGTCGGCCCGGGGGTCGTTGCGGCGTCGGGAGCGTGGGAACACGGAGCGTCGACCGGGGCGCTGCGGGTGCAGCCCGACCCGGTGGTCCAGTCTGGGGGTGCGAGGCCGCGAACCGTCGCGGTCGACTGCGTTTGCGGCCGCGGAGCCGGCGGCGGGAGAGTGACGGCCATGCGCGACGTCGATCGGGGTGGTGGGGTGCTGCTCGCGCTCCACGGGCACGGGGACGATCCGGCCTCGGCCCGGGCGTGGGGGCGGCAGCTCGCACCCAACGGCTAGGAGGTCGTGGCCCCCGGGGCGCCGGCCGGCGACGACGGCGTGCGCAGCTGGTTCGACACCGGTCCGCGGGGCGCCGACGCCGCACAGGTGCGCGCGTCCGTGCAGAAGG
>JAFAFZ010000250.1 GCA_023423215.1 Actinomycetes bacterium | reverse complement strand
TCGCGTCCGGGCCCGATCGGGCCGACGCAACCGAGGAGGGTCGCCGAGCAGCTCAGGTGACGGCGGCGAGCGTCGCGTCGAGGGCTGCGGCGTCGACGACCACGTCGTGCTGCAGCCGCTCCTCGGCGTCGAGCTGGCGCTGGTCCGGTGGCGCCGGCACGTACTGGTACGGCAGGCCCTTCGCCGCGGCCAGGTAGAAGAAGTGGGGGAGCAGCTCCTGCCCCGGCAGGAGCTCGACCACGCGGGTGGACCGGCTGAACACCAGGTTCGACATGCCGCTGCCGAGCACGCCCACCACCAGCTCGGCGTCGCGGAACCGGGCGACGCGCTCCGCGGTGGACCAGTCCGAGGGTCGGATGGCGGTGACGTGGTGGCGCTCGAGCACCTCGTCCAGGTCGTCACGGTTGAGGACCCGTCGGGTGCCGTCGGTGCGGTCCAGGAAGTAGCGACGCCGTCCGCCCGCCGTCGTCGACCCGTCGACCGAGCCGTTCACCACCTGCTCCTTCGTGACCGCCGCCTCACGGTCGAGCCAGCGCCGGTACCAGCTGGGCAGCGCACCGGCGAAGGGGCGGGTGACGTAGCCGGGAAGGAGCACCCGCTCGGCGACGAGCGGGGTGCCGGGCTCGACCTCGAGCAGCTGGATCTGCCGTCCCAGCAGACGGGGGAGCAGGCGGGCCTCGACGTCGGTCAGCGGGCCGTCGTGCACCAGCGTGATCGGTCCGACGTGGTGCATCGCCGGCTGCGCCAGCAGCGCCGCGCGCGGCAGGTGGTCGACGAGCGTGTGGAACTGCGGCTTCCACGGCGAGCGGAACAGGGCGATGGTCCCGGGGACCTCGACCGGGGTGCCCCGCAGCTCCTCCTCGCAGACCTCGACCCGGTCCGGCATGTCGGTCGTCATCGACTCGGCGACGATGCGGCCGTCCAGGGTCGTGACCAGTCGGGAGCCCGGGCAGAGCATCACGTCACGCAGGACGTGCACGCGTGCGGGTGGCAGTGCGAGCGACGCGGATCCGAGCCCGAGGCGCCTGGCGGCGGGCGCCAGCGCGGCGGTCTCGATGCCCGGGCACGGGATGTTCTCGCCGCCGCCGAGGTGCACGAGCTCGCTGCCGTCGAGCACCGCGGCGGGCACGGTGCGGCGCTGGGACGCGCCGAACAGCGAGGACCAGCCGTGTGCGCCAGCGGCCCCGAGGCGCCGCAGCACGTCGGTCCCCCGCATCGTCACGCCCCCGTTCCGCCGCCCACGCCGCACCCGTGCGGTGGCACCTGGGGCGTGGCGACGTTCATGAGCAGACCTTCCTGACGGGCCGGCGCCCGATCCTCTCGGCGGCCGTTTCGTCATTGAACTGTAATCTGCGAGGCTCGTGCAGCGGACCCTCCCCGCGCAAATACTTTCCGTTCCGCGGATATTCCGTTGCACGCGCATGACGCCGTCGTACACCCGGCCGGCAACGGAACGGTCACGAGCGGCGGGGGAGTCCCCCGTCCCGTCCGTCCGCGCCGGCTCGGCGTCAGCGACGGGCGGCGGATCGGGACGGACGAGCGCGTCGTGCACGTCGCTGCGCGCGACGGGCGTACAGGTGCTTCACGATGCCGATGACCGAGATGCCGATCATCGCCAGCAGCATGACGACGGCGAACAGCACGACGAAGATCTCGTATCCGACCAGCGCGGCGAGCACCGACCAAGTGTCGCAGGTCGAGAGGCGCACGCCGACCCGGCCCGTCCCACGTTCCGGAGGGAACGCCGGAAATCCCCATTATGTAAAGTCGACCGGTTCGGGCGCCCTGGGTGGCCGAACCGAGTGACGGCTCGCTCCCACGCCGCTACTGCTCCCGCGGCTGGTCGTTCGGGACGGCGCAGGTCAGATCGCCCGGAGCGCCGAGTCCAGGCGTTCGACGACCTCGAGTGCGTCGATCTGCACCCCGTCGTCCAGGTCGCGCCGCACCTCGCGCACGACGTCGTCCACCGTCGCCAACCGGTCGCCCAGCTCCTCGTAGCGCCGCACCAGCTCGATCAGGCGGTCCTCGCCCCAGGTGAGCTCCCGATCCCGACGGCGTTGCTCGAACGCCCGCTGACGGCAGCTCCGTCGGCAGTACCTGCGTGGCCGTCCCACCGAGCCGCTCGGCGCCATCGCCCGGTGGCAGTGTGCGCAGCGTGGATCGTCGACCGCCTCCGGATCGGCTGACCGGTCCGTGATCGGGCCGTCCACCCGGGTCTGCGTCGCCATCCGGTCGCTCCTTCCCTGCCCCGGCACCTTTCGTCACCGTGACGTTATGCCAGGAGGGTAGCGCCGCCTGCGACGCTTCCCGCGCACCTTGCGGAGATCTCCCGACGCATCCTGAGTCCGCGGTCAGCTCTCAGCACACCACCCGCCGTGGGCGCAAGTTCACTCCTTTACAGCGATGGGTCGAGGGTGCCTAATAGAGGCAGCGAATCGGGGTACGCCCCGCTGACCCACAATTGAGGAGGTGCCGATGTCCACTCGTCATCGTGCCCGGCAGGCCGGACCGAGTTCTGCGCTCCCCGAGGAGCGTGAACAGAGGAAGGCGGAACACCGAAGGGTGCGCCGCTCCGTCAACCAGTCCCTCCACGTGGCTGCGCTCGACTCGGATCACGACGATCTGGTCCTTCCGCTGCCCCACCCCACGCACGGGTACACCGACGAGCACGAACCGGCCGTCCCCCACGCGTCCGCCGACCCCCGGCGCCGCGTGAAGCACTGGAAGCAGTCCTTCTGGAAGCGCCGCACGCTCGAGCGTCGGCGTCGGGCGCTGGCCGAGACCTCGACCCTCCTGCAGGCCTAGGACGGCAGGAACCGACGCGGACGGGCCGGGAGCGATGCGTCGCTCCCGGCCCGTGTCGCGCCCGGCCCGACGTGGCGAGTCCCCGGTCGGTGCCGGCTCGGTGCGCGGCGGTCGTGGCGAACGGTGGGACGCGCTCTACGGGACGGACGGCTGACGCGGCGTCGTCGCAGCGCACCGGTAGCGTTCGGGCGTGGCGCGATCGGCGAAGCACCCGGGTCAGGACTCCACCGCCGCGGCGGCGCGCAGCTTGGTGCCCGTGGTCGACCGCCTCGTCGAGCACCGCCACCATGCGGCCATGGCCGACGTCGCCCAGCTGAGCGCCGAGCATCCGGACGAGTCGCCGGACCAGCTCGCCGACCGCCTGATCCGCCGCTACGCCAAGGACCTCGCCATGAGCGGAGCCGTGACCGGCGGCGCGGCGGCGTCCCCGATCGCCGGCGTGGCCGTCGCCGCGGCCTCGGCCGGAGCCGATGCGGCCGTCAGCGTGAACCGCCTGGGCGAGATGATCATGGCGCTCGGCATCATCTACGGCCACGAGACGCTCTCGGTCGATGAACGACGGGCCGCGGTGCTGACCGTGATGGGCCTAGCCGACGGCGCAGCGGTCGGCATGACCGGGCTGGCCGCCCGGGCCGGTGCGCGCGGCGGTGCACGCGTCCTGCGACGGCTGCCCACGGCCACCACGACGGCCGCGACCGCAGGTGCCGGTCGACGTGCGGTCGCGAAGCTCTCCTCGACCAAGGGGCCCTGGAGCCTGGCGTCGCTCATCCCCTACGGAATCGGCGCCGGGGTCGGCGCCGCGGGCAACGCACTGCTGGCCCGGGCGGTCGGACGCGCGGCCAAGGAGTACTTCGGGTCGGGACAGGGC
>JAFAFZ010000336.1 GCA_023423215.1 Actinomycetes bacterium | reverse complement strand
CCTCGGCGCCGACGCCCTTGGCGAAGGAGCGCATGACCGCCTGGGCCGCGACGTTGACCGCCTTGACGATGCCGCGGGTCGGGGCCATCAGCACCCGGTACAGCCGGTGGTCCAGGAACTTCGCGAGCCGCTGCGGCGCCTCGAGGAAGTCGAGCGCGTGGCGGGTCGGGGGCGTGTCGACGACGCCCAGGTCGTAGTCGCCCTCGACCGCCAGCTCGTAGAGCTTCTCCGAGGCCATGTACTCCTGCGTGCCGGACAGCGCCCCCGAGATGTTGCGGTAGAAGCCGTTCGAGAGGATGCGCTCGGCCTGCTCGGGGTCGGTCGAATAGCGGCGCACCAGGCCGTCGAACGTGGCCTTGGTGTCGAGCATCATCGCCCACATCTCGCCGCCCGAGCCCTGCCACGGTCCGTCGATGCGCGCGGGGTCGTTGCTCAACCCGTCGATCCCCAGCGCGTCGGCCAGGCGCCGTGCGGGGTCGATCGTGACGACCACCGCGCGCCGGCCCTGCTGCGCGGCGTGCATCGCCAGCACGGCGGCGGTCGTGGTCTTGCCGACGCCGCCGGACCCGCAGCACACGACCACGTGGCTGCCCGCCACGACCGACTCGAGCGTCTCGGCACTCATGCGCGCCCCGCTCTGCTCGTTCGTGGCGCTCTGCTCATCCGCAGCGCTCCGCTCACGCGACCGGGCTCCGGGTGCCCAGGCGATCGATGCACCCGAGCAGCGCCTCCGCCAGGGTGTCGAGGCCGTCGCGTCCCAGGTCGGTCACGAACAGGTAGGGCAGCAGCAGCTGCGGCAGCGGCAGCTCCTCGGCCATGCGGTCGAGCTGCGCCCGCTGCAGGTCGTGGCGTGCGGTCCGGAACCGCGCCGCCTCGGCCAGCAGCTCGGCCTCGCCGTCGAGCAGCTGCACCCCGTCCCGTGCAGCGGCCGCCGCCGGGTCGGCCGAGAGGCCCGCCAGCGCGGGCAGCACGCCGTTCACGATCACGGGCCCGAGCGCTACGCCGACCTCGTCCTCGAGGCTGTACGCCGTCTCGACCAGCTCGTTGACCGGCGTCTCCTCGGGGACCGTCACCAGCACGACCCGGCACCGGGCCGGATCGTCGAGCAGCTCGAGCACGTCGCGCGCCTGGGTGCTGATCGGTCCGACCTTGACGGCGTCCGCCAGTCCGCTCGCCGAGCGCAGGAACGAGATCGCGTGGCCGGCGGCCGGGGCGTCGACCAGGATCAGGTCGAACTCGCGGGAGCGCTCCAGCTGCTTGATCTTGCCCAGCACGAGGATGTCCCGGATGCCGGGCACCGCCGTCGAGATCATGTCGAGGGCACCGCTGGAGACGAGGCGGTTCGAGATGCGCTGCATCCCGTGGTCGCGCAGGTAGTCGAGCAGGGCGTCGTCGGGGGTCAGCGTGCGTGCCGTGACCCCGCCGTGGCCGCTGCCGGCCGGGACCAGGACCAGCTCGTCGTAGGTCAGGCGGTCCGAGCCGAACATGGCCGCCAGGCCGCCCTTGCCCTCGACCTCGACGACCAGCGTGCGCAGGCCGACCGACGACGCGGCGACGGCACAGGCGGCGGTGACGGCGGTTTTGCCGACACCGCCTTTCCCGGCGACGATGATCACCCCGGATGCAGTGAAGAACTGCTCAGGATCCACGCTGTCCCTTCGGAGGCCTTGCAGTGGGCACACTACCCAGCCGGTTCCGGCTGATCGCGATCGCACTGCTGGCCACCGGTGCCGTCGGCGCGCTCGCAGGGATCGTGGCGCCCGCCGCCGGCGCGCAGGGCAGCTGCGGCGAGGAGGGCTGCGTCGACGTCGTCGCGGTGAACGGGCTGATCGACGAGATCGAGGCCGACTTCATCATCGACAGCGTAGGAAGGGCCAACCAGGCCGGCGACGTCGTCGCCGTCGTGCTGCAGATGGACAGCGCCGGCGCCGCCGTCTCGGACGACCGCCTGAACGAGGTGGCCGAGGCCATCGTCGAGTCCGTCATCCCCGTCTCCATCTGGATCGGTGCGTCCGGCTCGTCCGCGCTGGGCGGCGCCGCCGAGCTGGTGCAGATCGCGGACGCCTCGGGCATCACCCCGGGCTCGGACATCGGCGACGTCGGCACCCAGCGCCTGGACCGATCGGTGTTCGGCGACCTGTTCGAGGGTCCCGCCGCCGCGGGTCTGAACCGCACGTTCAGTGGCGAGGCCGCCGTCGAGGCCGGCCTCGTGGACAGCTTCGACGCCGTGCTGGTCAACCACGTCGGCGGCCTGGATGCCGTCGACACCAAGACCGTCGAGGTCGACGGCAAGGAGCAGCAGCAGCCGGTGCAGCGGGTGCGCCTCTCGAAGCTGCCGCTCCAGGTGCAGCTGATGCACACCGCCGCCAGCCCGTCGGTCGCCTACCTGCTGCTCATCATCGGGCTCGGCCTGCTGCTGTTCGAGTTCTTCACCGCGGGCGTCGGCGTGGCCGGCGTCGTGGGCGCCGGGTTCGTGCTGCTCGGCGGCTTCGGCGTCGCCGAGCTGCCCTTCACCGGGTGGGCCCTCGGGCTCCTGCTGTTCTCGTTCCTGGCGTTCGCGATCGACATGCAGACGGGCATCCCACGGGTGTGGACCGCCATCGGCATGGTCGCCTTCACGGTCGGCTCGCTGTTCCTGTTCGTCGAGTTCCGCCCGACGTGGATCGCGCTGGTCGTCGGCATCGGCGGCATGGCGATCGTGGTGTTCTCGGGCATGCCCGCCATGATCCGGACCCGCTTCGCGACGCCGACGATCGGCCGCGAGTGGATGATCGGCGAGCTCGGCACGGTGACCACGGACGTCAGCCCCGACGGCATGGTCGAGATCCGCGGCGCCGAGTGGCGTGCGCGCACCAACCGTGCGACCCCGGTGCTGCAGGGCGAGCGCATCCGCGTCGTCGAGATCGACGGCCTGGTGCTCGAGGTCGAGCCCGAGGAGGGTGGCGCGATCGACTACCGCGAGATGCGGGACCGTCGCCGCGGGGGTCCCTCGGACGCCGACTCGGACCCGGGCGACGCCGACCCGTCGGACGGCGAGGGCGCGGCGTCCGCCGACGACACCACGCCCGACGACGACAGGGAGCGCTAACTCCAGCACGCACCGCGCGCACAAAATTGGCCCTTGTGGCGGCCGACACGTCTGCGTATGGTGCGGCGCACACCGAAACGGGGGGTCGTACCGGTGAGTGCACAACAGTCTCCAGAGGCGTGGCAGGCCAAGGCGGCCTGCCGTGGTCCGCAGGCAGCGGTGTTCTTCCCGCCGCCGCAGTTCGAGCGCAAGGCCGACCGGCTCGAGCGCGAGCGTCGCGCCAAGGCCATCTGCGCCGGGTGCGTCGTCGAGCAGGACTGCCTCTCCTACTCGCTGCAGATCCGTGAACCGCACGGCATCTGGGGTGGCTTGAACGAGAACGAGCGCCGAGCGCTCGAGGAGCTCGCCGGCTGAGCCACGGCTCGACGGCCGGTCGCCCATGGCGTCCGCCCGCTGAGAGGTGCCTCATCCCGTGCGCAGCCGCCGCTCGTCGGCGCGCGCCCCGGCCGTAGCCTTGACCCATGTTCCCCGTGCTGCTCGCGCTGCTCCTGGTGCTCCCGTTCGTCGAGATCTGGGCGGCGCTGGCGGT
>JAFAFZ010000331.1 GCA_023423215.1 Actinomycetes bacterium | reverse complement strand
CAGCTCGGTCTTCTGCACGCCGATCGAGCCCACGTCACGCCCGGAGCTGAACGACTTCCCCTCGCCCCGCCAGATGACGACGCGCACCTCGGGGGTGTCCTTCAGCTCACCGAGGATCTGGAACAGGCGAGCGTCCATCTCGTCGTCGAACGCGTTGTGCTTGACGGGGTTGTCGTTGGTGATGGTCGCGATGGCGCCGTCGATGTCGAGATGGAGGCGTGCGGACACTGCGCCCCCGTGGTCGTGTGCGGCGGGGGCGCAGGTCGCGCCCACGACGGACGTGGCGCGACGGTCCCCCCGGACCCGGCGCGCGTCCCCCTTGGCCGCTCGCCGACCTGCCGGGGCGTCAGGTCGGCTCAGCGGGGCCGGTTCAGCGCTCGTGGTGGGCGGTGTCGGCCGAGAGGTGCTCGTGCAGCGACGCCGCGGTGCCGTCGTGCACGATGTGGCCGCCGTCGAGGACGAGGCCGCGCTCGAAGCGGTCGATGACGGCCGGGTCGTGGGTCGCCCCCAGCACGGTCGCGCCGCCCGCCCGGGACTCCTCGAGCAGCTCGAGCAGCGCCTCTCGACCGGACGCGTCCAGGCCGACGAAGGGCTCGTCCACGAGCAGCAGGGTGAAGGGGCGCACCAGGGCGACCGCCGCGGCGGCCTTCTGGCGCAGGCCACGGCTGAACTGCGACGGCAGGTCGTCCTCTCGTCCCGAGAGCCCGAGCCGTTCGATGAGCTCGTCGACGATCGGCTCGTCCCCGTGCCCGCCGTGCATGCGGATCGTGTACTCGAGGTGCTCACGCACGCTCAGGTCGTCGTAGAGGACCGGGTTGTCGGGCAGCCACGAGCGCCGCTCGCGGGCGTGGATCGAGTCGGGCGCCTGCCCGTGCACGAGCACCTCGCCCTCGGTCGGCTCGAGCATGCCCGCGATGATGCTCAGCAGCGTCGACTTGCCCGAGCCGTTGTGACCGACGAGCACGACGGACTCGCCGGCGGCGACGGTCAGGTCGACCGGGGCCAGCGCGGCCACGTCGCCGTACTCCTTGCCGACACCGTCCAGCACGACCACGTCGTCGTGCCGTGCCGCCGAGCTGGTGCTGCGACGTCGACTCATCGTGAACCTCCCATGGCTTCGCGCATCGAGGCGTGCAGGTCCTCGCGGTGACGCACCCACAGCACGACGATCGCGACCAGCACCAGGATCGGCACCGCGACGACCGCCGCCGGCGGAACGGGGTCGTCGCCCAGGCGCATCGAGCGCTGGGCGAGCAGGACCGGGGTGACGCCGATGATCGCGACCAGCGGCGGCCACAGCGTGCGGATCACGACACGTGGACCGGCGACCTCGGGCGGCAGCATCGCCGCGTCGCGCTGGTCGAGCACGGCCGCGGACACGACGCTGATCGCCGCGCCTGCGACGGCTGCGGTCGCGCCCGTGAGGAGCGTGATGGCGCCGATCTCGAGCGTCGTGACCGACGGCGCGACGGCCCAGGCGGCGAACACGCCCGCGACGCCGGCGAGCAGCATGAGCAGCATCGGGGCGGCCAGGTGCCGCTGGAGGACGACGCCGCCGGGCATCGGGTACGACCGGAGCACGGTCGGATGGTCGATCTCTTGGGCGAGCGGTTCGATGGTGTCGAGCGCAGCGAGGTACGTGCAGGCTCCCGCCAGGATGACCAGCGGCGTCGTCCCGGACCAGACGCCTCGCAGCGACAGGCCGGCTGCGACGCCGAGCACGACGACGCGCAGGACGCGGATCCACGGCCAGCGCGCCGCGCTGTGCAGGTCGCGCACGAACACCGGGAACCGGGAGCCGAAGCGGATCGGGAGCCGGCGGAGGCGGCTGCGGTTGCGGGGACGCTCCGAGGCGAGCTGCCGTCGCAGCAGCAGGACCGAGCGCAGGTCCTGCTGGGTGACCGCGAAGCGCAGCTGGCCGACGAGCCGGGTCCGTCGCTGTGCGAGCTCGATAGAGAGCCCACCGACGACGACCAGACCGAGCGCGGTCAACGCCAGCGCGACCACCACCCACACCAGGTCGACGACCTCGATGTGCATGGGCCAGAAGAGGATCTCGCCGAGCAGGTCGAGCGGCGCGAACGGCACGACCTCGGTGACCGAGCCGAGCGACCACAGCGACAGCGCCCAGGCGCCGAGGAGCAGGACCGGGCGGGGGATCCGCCGCGACGACGCGACGAGCGCGGCCCCGAGGGCCAGGGCGAGGCTGGCGCCGCCGTAGAGCGCGCCGCAGAGCATCCACTCGAACGTGTCGCCGGGAAGGCGCTGGCTGCACAGCGCGCCGGCCAGTCCGCCGACGGCGATGCCACCCGCGATGCCGTAGCCGAGCACGCCGCTGGCGGGGCGCCGCAGCACGCGGGAACGGTCGATCGGGGCGAGCAGCAGGTGGAACACGTCGGCGGCCTCGAGGGCGAGCGGTCCGCCCCGGGTGCCGGAGCGCACCCCGATCAGCAGGGCGACGGCGCTGGCGAGGCCGGCCCACGCGGGTCCGAGCTCTCGGACGCGAGCCTCGGCACCGGCCGAGACCTCGTGGTCGCCGACCCAGCCCGACGCGAAGACGGCGAAGACGAGGCACGCCAGCGTGGTCGTGTACACGCGGTAGGCCAGGTCGCCCCAGGCGACGTCACCGATGCGGCGGTGCCGGCGGGCGCTGCGCATCTCGTCGAGCGCTTCGGCGACCTGTGCCTGGTGCACCTCGGGCACGCCGCCGTCGGGGACGCCGGGGTGTGCTGCATCGCCCGGACGGTCCCCAGGACCGTGGACAGCGAGGCTGTCGGGGGGCGGTTGATCGGCCAGGACGGCGAGCGTACCGCTGCGCGCGCACGGGATGGAATCCTCGGGCCGGACGTCACGTCCGGGGTCCGCGTGACGGCCGCGCGAACACCTCCGGCGAAGTCCGGGACGGCGGTGGTCGCGCACATGACCACTGGTCGCAATAGGCTGTCGTCGTCACGACCCGGCAGGGCGACCTGCCCGGAACGGAGGCCCCATGACGACGGACCGCTGCCCGGTGCAGGACTGGCAGACCGACTTCGACCACACCGACCCGGCCTATGCGGCGGACGCCCCGGCGATCTGGGACGAGCTGCGCACGACCTGCCCGGTCGCGCACTCCGAGCGGTTCGGCGGGATGTGGATGCCGACCCGCCACGAGGACGTGTCGACGATCGCGCACGACACCGAGCACTTCACCTCCCGAGGGGTCGTGGTCTCGGTGTTCGAGCCGGACGTCCCGGCACCCGTCGGCTACGCCCCGCCGATCACCTCGGACCCGCCGTTCCACGAGATCGCCCGACGCCTGCTCCTGCCCGCGTTCTCGCCCAAGGCGATCCGCCCGCTCGAGCCGACGACCCGCGAGTTCTGCGGCGAGCTGCTCGACGACCTGATCGCCCGCTCGCTCGAGTCCGGCGGCAGCGTGGTCGACGCCGCGCAGGACTACGCGCAGCACATCCCCGTGCGGGTCATCGCCCACATGCTCGGCGTGCCCCAGTCCGACGGCGACCGGTTCCGCGGCTTCATCCACCGCATCCTCGAGACCGCGGGCCAGAACGACGAGCCGGTCGCGCCCGAGGACACCATGGTGCACTACATCGTCGGCAAGATCGCCGAGCACCGCGAGCACCCGCAGGACGACCTCATCGGCTTCCTGCTCGACGCCGACATCGAGGGCGAGCCGCTCTCGGACGACCACGTGCTCGGCACGATCGCGCTGCTCCTGCTGGCGGGGATCGACACGACCTGGTCCGCGATCGGCGCGTCGATCTGGCACCTCGCCCAGCACCCCGAGGACCGACGGCGACTCGTGCGAGAGCCCGAGCTCATGCCGTTCGCGGTCGAGGAGCTGCTGCGTGCGTACGCACCGGTCACGATGGCGCGCAAGGTCGCGAAGGACGTCGAGCTCGGTGGTCGGACGCTGTCCGAGGGCGAGTGGGTGCTGTTGCCCTTCCCCTCCGCGAACCGCGACCCCGAGTTCTTCGACCGACCCGACGAGGTCGTGCTCGACCGTGAGAAGAACCGGCACGCCGCGTTCGGGCTCGGCATCCATCGGTGCCTCGGCTCCAACCTGGCCCGGATGGAGCTGACGGTCGCCCTCGAGGAGTGGCTGCGGCGCATCCCGGACTTCGAGCTGGCCGACGCCGATGACGTGACCTGGTCGACGGGCCAAGTGCGTGGTCCCCGCACGCTGCCGGTGCGCCTGCGTGAGGTGCGCGAGGACGTGGGCGCCGGGGTCCCCGCATGAGGATCCGCTTCGAACAGGAGAAGTGCCAGGGCCACAACCGCTGCTACCTGCTGGCGCCCGAGCTCTTCGACGTGGACGACGACGGCTACGCCGTGGTGCTCGTCGAGGGCGAGCTCACCGACGAGCAGGCCGCCAAGGCGCAGCTCGCCGCGGACAACTGTCCCGAGTACGCGATCGAGGTCGTCGACGCCTGAGGGATCGGGTCGATCGGGCCGTCAGGCGGCGTGCCGACGCGGGCCGTCGCGTCAGGCGGCGCGGTCGGAGCGGGCGTCCACGGACGCCTGGCTGCTCGACCCGGTCCACCACAGCGGCATCGTGCGGCCTTCGGGGTCGTAGTGCCGCAGCCACTCCGTCAGCAGCGGTGGATCGACGAGGTCGGACGGGGAGTGGCGTCGTGACGAACCGGCGAACAGGTTCGGCAGCACCTCGAAGGCGAGGCTGGTGCCCCACACGGCGAGGCGCCACCACGCCACCGGGTGCCAGAGGCGGCGCTGGTGGTGCAACAGCACGATCGAACCGAGCAGCGTGAAGGTGAACAGCAGCGCCACGCTGACCGCCGCGGCGCGCAGGTAGCGCCACCGCGACCCGTCGGTCGCCACCCACACCCGGTGCGCCACGTCCTTGTGCTCGACCTCCTCGGCCAGGTGCCACAGGAAGAGCGTCGCGACGTGCGGGTCGGCAGCGTCGAAGAGCCGTCGCGAGTGGTCCTCGGTCCAACGCGCGAGCGAGAACGCGAGGGACTCCGAGGCCGCGGCGAACGCGACGCCGAACCTCGTCGAGCGTGTGCGGCGCAGCCACCCGTACGCACGTCGCATCCAGCCGTCCACGCGTGCGAGCGCCGGCACCTGCGCCAGGATCAGGTCGTTGCAGCGGCGGTGCTGGCGGTGGTGCTCACGCTCCTGGGCGACGAACCCGTCGACCGCGGCACGCAGCGGGTCCTCGGGGGACAGCGCAGCGGCGCCGTCGCGGATCGCCGCGACGACGTAGGGCTCGACGTGCGGCATCGACAGCGACACCGCGTTCGCCGCGGCGGACAGCTCGGGGAACCTCGGCGTCCAGACGACCGGGAACGGGTCGGGGTACACGAAGGTCACGCGCCGTTCGACCGGTGCGCCGATCCCGTCCGGCGCCGCCGTCTCGTGTCGAGGAGCCATCGTCCGACGCTATCGGCGGGATCCGCCGTCGCGTCAGGCGGCGCGGTCGGAGCGGGCGTCCACGGACGCCTGGCTGCTCGACCCGGTCCACCACAGCG
The DNA here is from genome assembly GCA_023423215.1 of Actinomycetes bacterium. GTDB lineage: Bacteria > Actinomycetota > Acidimicrobiia > Acidimicrobiales > Microtrichaceae > JAFAFZ01. The sequence goes on along the minus strand of JAFAFZ010000331.1, from coordinate 13 downwards.
GCATCGTGCGGCC
>JAFAFZ010000326.1 GCA_023423215.1 Actinomycetes bacterium | reverse complement strand
GACGACGGTTGGGCCGAGTACCGGCGCGACGGCACCTGGGAGCCGTGGACCGAGGGGTCTGTTCCGGAGGTGGGTGCCCCGATGCGGCACACCCTCGACCGCAGCCCCCTGGCCGACGGGGACCGCGAGCTGGTCGGCGCGACCTCGCAGGCCGACACCAAGGTGGAGGACCGGTGAACCCGTCCGAGCTCTCCACGCTCCCCATCCGGATCGGGGCGCCGGTCGACGGCGAGGACACCGGCGCACCGTTGCGACCCGGTGACCACGAACTGGGAGACACGAACCCGGAGACGTCCATCCGGGTGCCTCCGCTAGCCTCGAACACCCATGGCCGATGGAGCGCCCAGGTCCGGCTGGACCTTCTTGACCAATCACGCCCACGTGCTCGTGTGCATCGCCGAGGACCCCGAGGCACGCGGTCGGGACATCGCTGCTCGGGTCGGGATCACCGAGCGGGCGACACAGGCGATCATCGCCGACCTGGTGGCGGACGGCTACGTGACGCGGACACGAGAAGGCCGACGAAACCGCTACGAGGTGCATCCGGACGCGCCGCTCCGCCACCCGCTGGAGAGCGACCACACGGTGGGCGAACTGCTGGTGACGCTGGGCCGCCTCCGGCCGAAGCGCTCCCGTCGCCGATCGGACTGATCGGTCCAGGGGTTCCCGTCGGGCCGTCCGACCCGGGTGGGCAGCGGACACGCGGGGCGAGGTGGCGCGCGCAGCGGGCCGTCGACCGGAGCGTTCCGGTGAAGCTGCTCGACGGCAAGCGACTGCTCATCACCGGTGTGGTCACCACCGACTCGATCGCGTTCGCCGTGGCGAGGCGAGCCATGGCAGAAGGCGCTTCCGTCGCCTTGACGACGTTCCACCGTGACCGTGAACGGACGGTCGCTGCAGCCTCCGAGCTCCCGAGCGCCCCTCCCCTCTTCGAGCTGGACGTCACCGACGAGACGCACGTCGGTCGCCTTACGGCCAACCTGCGCGACCTCTGGGGTGGACTCGACGGTGCGCTGCACGCCGTCGAGTTCGCTCCTCGCTCCGCGTTGTCGGGCGCCTTCCTCGATGCAGACCGCGAGGCGGTGCAGCGGGCGTTCGACGCCTCGACCTACTCGTACGCAGCCGTGGCCCGGGTGCTGGACGCCCTGGCGCCGCGGTCGGGTGGCTCGCTGGTCGGCCTGGACTTCGACGCAGCGGGTGCGTGGCCCGTCTACAACTGGACGGGGGTGTGCAAGTCGGCCCTCGAGTCGACGAGCCGCTACGTCGCTCGCGACCTCGGCGCTCGCTGCATCCGGTCCAACCTGATCCCCGCGGGTCCGCTGCACACGCGTGCCGCCGGAGGGATCCCCGAGTTCGAGCGGCTGACCGCCGCCTGGGACGCACGGGCTCCCCTGACCTGGGACCCGCTCGACAGCGGTCCCGTGGCAGATGCTGCGTGCTTCCTGCTGTCGGACCTCGGGCGCGGCATCACCGGTGAGATCCTCCACGTCGACGGCGGGTTCCACGCGATGGCCGCCGACCTGCGGGCCGAGCCATGAGCGAGCACATCGGCGGTCACGGCCCGATCGCTCCTGCCGCGACACGAGGTGTCGGCGGGGATCAGCACCCGCAGCTGCGCGTCGTCCGACGGTCCGATCGGCTCGCCCTCGGCGGCGAGATCGACATGCGCTCGGCCCCGCTGCTCGCGCAGGAGCTCCGGCAGCACTGCGCTGGTCGGACACACGTCGTGCTCGACGTCCGCGACGTCAGCTTCATCGACTCCTCGGGGCTCCGGGTTCTGCTCGAGCTGAACCAGCACGTCGAGACCGTCACACTCGTGGACCCCGGCGGCGCCGTCAGCCGCCGCCTCGAGGTGGCAGCACTGGACGAGGTCTTCACCATCCTCCGGACCTGACGTCACCCGCGGAGTCCGGTCGGTCCGCTGGAGCTGGCTCGGTGCCGGGCGTCCCTCTCCACCACTGACGCTACCGCCGGCCGGGGGGCTTGTTGCAAGCGAGGAACCGTGCTGACGATGGCTGCCGTCCGATCGACGGACGTGGTCGAGGGAGTGGGGTGCGAGTCGGGATGCGTGAGCACGACGTGGTGGTGGTCGGCAGTGGTCCGACCGGGATGGTGCTGGCCGCAGAGCTGACGCTGGCGGGGTGCGACGTCCTGGTCGTGGAGCGACGCCCCGACCAGGAGCTCGAGAGCCCGCGGTCGAGGGGCCTCCACTGCCGCACCATCGAGGTGCTCGACCAGCGCGGCATCGCCGAGCGCTTCCTGGAGGCCGGCACGCCGATGCAGGTGCAGGCGTTCGCCGGCGTGCCGCTGGACATCAGCGACTTCCCGACCCGCCGCCCCTACGGGCTCGCCCTGCTGCAGAGCGACGTCGAACGCCTCCTGGCCGAGTGGATCGACGAGCTGGGCGTGCAGGTCCTGCGTCGACGTGACGTGACGGGGCTCGTGCAGGACGACGACGGCGTCGACGTCGAGCTGTCGGACGGCACGCAGCTGCGGGCTCGCTACCTGGTCGGGTGCGACGGCGGCCGCAGCTTGGTCCGCAAGGCGGTCGGCATCGAGTTCGCGGGTTGGGACGCGACCACGTGCTGGATCCACGCCGAGGTCGAGGTCGACGAACAGCCCGAGTTCGGCATGCGGGGCGGTGGCGGCATCGGCCCGGCGGAGGGCGGCCGGATCGGCGTCACCCTGGTCGAGCCCGACACTGATCGCAGCGACGAGCCCACCCTGGACGACCTGCGCGCCGCGCTGGTCCGCGTGGACGGCACGGACCACGGTGCGCACAGCCCGCGCTTCATCGCCCGCTTCACCGACATGACGCGCCAGGCGGTCGAGTACCGCGCCGGACGCGTGCTGATCGCCGGCGACGCCGCGCACGTCCACGCGCCGCTCGGTGGCCAGGGGCTGAACCTGGGCGTGCAGGACGCAGTCAACCTGGGCTGGAAGTTGGCCCGAGTCCTCGACGGCACCTCGGGCGTCGAACTGCTCGACACCTACCAGGCCGAACGCCACCCCGTCGCGGCGCGTGTGCTGCAGAACACGATGGCGCAACGAGCGCTGGGGGCCACCGACGAGCGCACCGAGGCGTTGCACCACCTCGTCGCCGACCTGCTGGCGATGGACCAGCCGCGGCGGAGCATCGCCGGCATGATCTCCGGGCTCGACATCCACTACGACCTCGGTCCCGGACATCCGCTGCTCGGGCGGCGCATGCCCGACCTGGACCTGCGCACGGCGGACGGTCCGACGAGGTTCGTCACGCTGCTGCACGACGCCCGTCCGGTGCTGCTCGACCTGGGCGGACCCGACGACCTCGGGACGGACGACCTCGCGCCGGACGACCCGTCGGTCGACCTCGCCGCCTGGGCGGATCGGGTCCGGATCGTCCGGGCCGGCTACGACGGCGAGTGGGAGCTGCCGGTCCTGGGCCGCGTCGACGCGCCGCCGGCGGTCCTGGTCCGCCCCGACGGGTACGTGGCCTGGACCGGCGAGCTGGACGATCCCGCTCTGCTCGAGGCGCTGGCGAGGTGGTTCGGCTGACGCGGAGGCGCAGGGCGACGGGAGTCCCGGTCGCCCTGCGATCGCAGCCCTAGGGGGCCTCCAGATCTGCGAGCGGATCGCGGCGCACCGAAGCACGGGCGGGGACGGCCGCCGCGACCGCGCCGATCGCGACGGCGCCGAGCACGAGCAGCCCGAGTCGGGACCACGGCACCTGCGCCGTCGCGGCGAACTCCTCCGGCGCGAGACCCACGCCGATCACACCGGCGATCGTGCCGAGGGTCGCTCCCACCACGCCGGCCACGCCGCACAGCACCATCGACTCGACGGTGACCATGGCACGCACCTGGTGACGGCTCGCACCGATCACCCGCAGCAGGGCCAGCTCGCGCCGACGCTCGAGCACGGACAGCGACACGTTGTTGGCCGCCCCCAGGCCTCCGAGCAGGACCGATCCCGACAGCAGCACGAGCGCCAACCTCGTGACCGTCTCTGCGATGTCGCTGTCGACGGCGGCCCACGCCCCCCGCGTGTAGACCCCCACGCCGTTGAACCCCGCCACCTGCCCG
>JAFAFZ010000306.1 GCA_023423215.1 Actinomycetes bacterium | reverse complement strand
AGGTCGCCCAGCGTGCGGCGTTCATGGCCGAGAAGGTCCGCCTGGACACCAAGGGCGTCATCGAGAACATGTCGTGGTTCACCGGCGACGACGGCAAGCGCTACGAGCTGTTCGGCTCGGGCGGCGGCCAGGCGCTGGCCGAGAAGGTCGACGTGCCGCTGCTCGGCCAGATCCCGCTGGTGCCCGAGCTGCGTGAGGGCGGCGACGAGGGCCGCCCGATCATGGCGGTCGACCCCGGCTCCGAGGCGGCCCAGGCGATCGCCGCCATCGCCGAGCGCGTCGACGTCGAGCTGGCACCGACCCGTCGCTACAACCCGGCGCTCAAGATCCTCTGAGCACACCGCCCATGGCGAACCTGCCCGGGGGTCCGGTCTGGCAGCGCGACAGCTCGCACTCGACCGTGCTCGACTACCACCTGAGCATGCTGCACGACACGGCTCGGATGGACGCCTTCCGGCGCGCCATCGACGCCACCGTGCAGCCCGGCGACGTCGTGGTGGACATCGGCTGCGGCAGCGGCGTGCTGTCCTTCATGGCGTGCGAGGCCGGCGCCCGGAAGGTGTACGCCATCGAGGGCGGCCCGATCATCGAGGTGGCGCGTGAGCTCGCCGTCGACAACGGGTTCGACGACCGCATCGAGTTCCTGGGCGGCTGGTCGCTCGACGTCGGCCTGCCCGAACCGGCCGACGTGCTGATCTCCGAGACGATCGGCAACGCCGGCCTGGACGAGGGGATCGTCGCCTGGACCCACGATGCGCGGCAGCGCCTGCTCCGTCCCGGCGCGGCGCTCGTGCCGCAGCGGCTGCGGGTCTGGACGGCCGCGGTGGAGTCCTTCGACGACCACGCGCTCGTCGCGGACTGGCGCGACCCGGTGCTGCCGTACGACTACTCGTCCGCGCACCGCCGTGCGGCGCGCACGCTCTGGTACGTCGACCTCTCGCCGAACCACCTGCTCGGCCAACCCGAGCTGGCCGCGGACGTCGACCTGCGCACCGCGCCGAACGAGGCGATCACCTCTGCCGGCACGGTGCAGGTGGATCGCCCCGGCACGTTCCACGGCCTGGCCTGCTGGTTCGACGGGTTGCTCTCGGCCGGGGTCACGGTCGACAACCTGCCGCCGCGGACCGGTTCGAGCTGGTCGCACGGGTTCCTCCCCGTCGCCGAACCCCTCACCGTCGCGGCCGGCGACCGGTTCGCCTGGGAGCTCTCGGTGTCCGCCGACGGCGAGCAGTGGACCTGGCGGGTCGAGCGTCTGGACCGCGTCGACGCCCGACCGACCGGGTAGCCGATCTCCCGTCGTCGGACGGGTCCCGGCACCTAGCCTGCGCTCCCATGACCCCGGAACTGGTCCCGCTCTGCTCGATCGACATCGTCATGGGCGAGTCGCTGCTCGTCGGCGACGGGCCGGCCGGCTTCCGCGTGGTGGCTGAGGTCGGCTCCGGCACCGTGTCGGGCGACCGCCTGCACGGCACGCTCGCGGGCAGCTCGATGGCGGACTGGCTGGTCGTGAACGGGGGAGTGGCGACCGTCGACGTGCGCGGCACCCTGCGCACGCACGACGATGCGCTGGTCTACGTCGCCTACGGCGGCCGCATCGACATGTCGAGCGGCGCGCTGACCGAGCCGATCGTCGTGGCACCCCGGTTCGAGACGTCGGACGAGCGCTACACGTGGCTCAACCTGGTCCAGGCCGTGGGTGTGGGCCGCCTGGACGGCGAGCACCTGCACTACGACTGGTTCGAGGTGCGCCCCGTCGGATGATCGGCCCGCCGATCGCTGGTCAAGCTTGACTAGCCTTCGGGCATGCAGTCGATGTCGCCCACCCGCCTGCTCGTCCTCGGCGTCGTGCGGATCCTCCAGCCGGTGCACGGTTACGATGTGCGGCGCGAGCTGGCGACGTGGCACCTCGAGGACTGGGTGAACATCCAGCCCGGCTCGATCTACTCCGCGCTCAAGACGCTGGAGAAGGACGGCCTCGTGCGGGTCACGGGGACCTCGTCGCACCGCAACCGGCCGGCCCGCACCGAGTACGAGGTCACCGGTGACGGCGACAAGGCGTTCGAGGTCGGCTTGCGCGCCGCGTGGTGGCAGGTCCAGTGCGGCACCGAACCGCTGATGCCGGCGCTGTGCCTGCTGCCGTTCATGGAGCGGGCGGAGCTGATCGCGGCGCTGGGAGCCAGGATGAACCAGCTGCGGGACCAGGCCGCGCAGCTCGGCTTCCAGCGCGCCGCCATCCAGGACGGGGCGACGGGCGCCGACGGCGGGGTGCCCGAGCACGTGCGCGAGATCATGGACTTCGCCACGTCGCGGGTCACGAGCGAGCTCGAGTGGACCCGGGCGTTCCGACGGCGGCTCGAGGAGGGCCGCTACCGCTTCGCCAGCGAGATGGACGCCGATGAGTGGGCGGCGTTCGCGCCGTCGGAACCCGGGGACGATGGTGAGCGAGCTCGCAGCCGTCCGCCGAATGGTCAAGCTTGACTATTCGCTCCTCCTGATCGACACTCGTCCCACCCTCCGGTTCTGTTCGTCGAGGTACCC
>JAFAFZ010000295.1 GCA_023423215.1 Actinomycetes bacterium | reverse complement strand
TGGCGGCGTCGTGTCGCGCAGCAGCGGGAGCAGCCAGTCGGTCAGCGTGGCGCCGGCCGTGGGAGCGATGCGCACGCCGTCGGGCCGCAGCTCGGGTGCGAGCGCTCCGCCGGGCTGGGCGGCGAGCTGGCCGGCCAGATCGATGACGCGCACGCCCCGTGACGCGGCGACCTCGCCGACGATGGCGTTCACCCGGTCGATGCGGGCGTCCTCGTTCTCGGAGAAGCCGGCGGGCGGGGCGGTCTCCTGCATCTGCGCCGCCTCGGCGGCCGCCATGACCTGCTCGGCCTCGACCGCGGGCAGCGTGACGGGCTGGGGCGCCGGGGCGACGGTGTTGCGCACGTACGGCGTGGTCAGCAGGACCACCTGCGCGCCCGACGCGGCCAGGTCGTCGACCATCGCCCCGAGGTCGGTGCGCAGGAAGTCGTCCGTGACCTCGGTGCCCGGGCCTCCCCACTCGGTCTGCAGCGACATGCGGCGGTCGGCCGCCTCGCGCATGCCGGGCATCAGCAGGACGACGTCGGGCTGCGCGGTGCTCGCCGCCGCGACCATCTGGTCGTGAGCGCCGAGGCAGCGGTCCACGTCGCGTTCGACCGTGCCGTCCGCGCCACGGATCCACCCGCCGATCGTGACGCCGCAGCCGGGTGCGGTGGCGGTCGTGAGCTCCCAACCCGGCTGGGTGGCCAGCGCTTCGCCCAGTGACCCGGCGATCTCGTCGCCGACGAGCAGCGCCCGGACCGGCGGCGGCGGGATCGTGGTGGGCGTGGTCGCCTGTGCGGAGGACGCCTGGCTGAGCTGCGAGGGCGGCGGCAGGTCGCGGGTGACGACCAGGTCGCCGCCGAGCAGGAGCGCCGCGGCGACGATCGCCGCCACCCAGCCGTAGGGACGGCGGATGCGGTGGCCGTGGCGGACCGGGTTCTCGATCAGTCGGAACATGGCCACCGAGAGCGCGACGGTGACGGCCATGCGGAGCGCGAACAGCGGCCAGGGCGCCCAGCCGACGCGTGCCGGGGACAGCCACAGGAACACGGGCCAGTGGAGCAGGTAGATGCCGTAGCTGATGCGGCCGATCCACTGGAGCGGCGGCGCGGACAGCGCCGTGGAGAGCAGGCCGCCCTGCACGGCGGCGAAGATGACCGTGGCGGTGCACACGGCGGTCAGCAGCAGGCCCCACGGGTAGAGCCAGGACGACTGGAGCGTCGCAGCGTGCCAGAGCCAGAGCGAGGCGCCCGCCGCGACGAGCCCGGCGACCCCGGCGACCGAGCGGGCACGCGACGAGGTGGGCAGGCGCAGCCGACGCAGCGTCGCACAGGCCAGCAGCGAGCCGATGAGCATCTCGGCCATGCGGGTGTCGGTGCCGTAGTACGCACGGTCGATCGACGAGCGTGCCAGCACGCCGTTCAGCACGGCGGACACGACGGCCAGGGCGGCGAAGACGAGCACCAGGCGTTGCAGGCGCCGCCGGGACACCACCGACCGACCGAGGGTGAGCACGGCCAGGGCCAGTGCCGGCAGCAGCAGGTAGAACTGCTGCTCGACCGCCAGGCTCCAGAAGTGCGCCAGCGGCGACGGCGCGGTGAACTCGGCGCCGTAGGAGCGGTCGGCGGCGATGAAGTGCCAGTTGACGATCTCGAGCAGCGAGTACGGCAGGTCGCTGCGCACCGCACGCAGCTGGTCGTCGTTCCAGATGCCGACCGCACCGGCCACCAGGACCAGCCCCATGGTCAGCCACGAGGCGGGCAGCAGGCGGCGGAAGCGCCGGTTCCAGAACGAGCGCAGGTCGAGCGTGGAGCTGCCCGCCCACTCGCGCAGCAGCAGCGAGGTGATGAGGAAGCCCGACAGCGTGAAGAACGCCGAGACCCCGAGGAAGCCGCCGGTGATCCACGGGAAGTGCGAGTGGTAGAGCACCACGGCGATCACCGCGAGCGCGCGCAGCCCGTCGAGCGGTGCCACGTAGCCGAGCGGCTCGGCGACGATCGGCCGGCGGCGGAACGGCCGCAGGTCGATCGATCCGTCGTCCCCGCTCGGACCGTCGGGACCCCGCGGGTCCCCGGACGCGGCGCGACCCTCGGTCGGCGCGGTGGTGCTCATCTCGTCACTCGCCCGTCGGCGGTCCCACCGGACGGGTCCGGGATTCGAGGAACCGGCCGGGACCGCTCGATCGGAAGCGCTGGCTCAGCCACGGGAGCCGCAGCGAGATGCCCCACCAGGTGACGCGCAGCTCGGTCTCGACCATCGTGCGGACCACGGCCATCTTCGAGGCGCCCGCGACGCGGTCGAGGAAGGTGATGGGCAGCTCGGTGATGCTCGCCCCGGACTGCGACAGCCGGAAGGCGGTCTCGATCTGGAACAGGTAGCCGTTCGCCCGGGTGCCGTCGATGTCGATGCGCTCCAGGACCGGCGCCCGGTAGACGCGGAACGCCGTCGTGGCGTCACGCACCCTCAGTCGCAGCATGAACTTCGCATACCCGTTGCCCCAACGGGACAGAAGCCGCCGCGACAGCGTCCAGTTCGGGACCGCGCCGCCCGGGACGTACCGGGACCCGACCGACACGTCCGCGCCCCGCTCGACCGCGTCCAGGAGCGAGGGCAGGACCTCGGGGTCGTGCGAGAAGTCGGCGTCCATCTGCGCGATGGGGTCGATGCCGTGGTCGAGCGCGTAGCGGAAGCCGTGGCGGTAGGCGGCGCCCAGGCCCTCCTTGGCGGGGCGCACGATGACGTCGATGCCGCCCAGCGAACCCGCCTCGTCCTTGGCCAGCGCGGCGGTGCCGTCGGGGCTGCTGTCGTCCAGGACCAGGATGCGCAGGTCGGGGCACTGCGCCCGCACGGCGCGCAGGAAGGGGACGATGTTCTCCGCTTCCTGGTAGGTGGGCAGCACGAGCGCGGCGGGCACCCGACGACTGTACTCACCCGTCCCGGACCATCCAGGTACCCGCAGGGCGGGTCTCAGGGTCGGATCCGGGCGGTGCGCCGAACCTCGTTCAGGTCCCGTCCGCGGCGCACAGGGCGTCGCCACGCCCGTTCCCGGTGTTGACCAGGAGCTGGAAGTCCCCGGCGTCGACGACCGTGCAGTACTGGTCCCGCACGACCTCGTTCGGCTCCGGTGAGCCCGCCCGGGCGCTCTCGTTCGGCTCGTTCCACAGGTCCGAGGACCGCGACAGGATCAGCCAGTCGTTCTCGCGCAGCTCGTCGGCCAGGCCGGACTCCTCGGTGTTGGCGATGCCGGGGTCCATCTCGATGTACCGGGTGCCGGGCACCAGGTCGGGGAACAGGAAGTAGAAGAACGAGTCGTTGTAGTTGGTTCGGGACAGGTCCGTGGGTCCCGCGATCAGGCGTTCGCCCGGCTCGGACTCCTCAGCCAGCACGTCGGCCACCTGCTGGGCCTGGTCGGCGCCCTCGGCGCTGCCGAAGTAGAAGGTCCGGTCCCCCACCGTGATCGGCGAGCCGAACCGGTTGTGCCCGAAGGTCTGGGCGACCAGGTCGACGTAGGTACGCGCCGGGTAGAACGGGATGACGACGAGCAGGATCGCGGCCACGGCGCCGGCGCCGCACAGGTAGCGCGGCACCGATCCCCACGAGGGACGCAGCTCCTCGAGCAGCGTGGACACGGCGGGGACCAGCAGCGCGAACGAGATGCCGGTGACCCACGCCAGGTGCGTGGTGTCCGGGCGCTGCATCGCCTGGGGCAGCAGCGCGGCGGCGAACCACGCGGCGGGCCACAGGACCCGCGCCCGGTCGCTGCCCCGCTCACGACGACGCAGCCGCCACGCCGCGACGAGCACGACCAGGATCGAGATCGGCACGAGCCAGAACCACAGGGCGATCTGCTGCGAGATCGCCGGCATCGGCAGCGCCCAGCCGTCGGTGCGCAGCGTCCCCGCCCGCTGGAGGAACCCGTCGATGCGGTCCCAGGACGGCGGCACCGGCAGCGACCGGCCGCCACGCAGGTCGAAGACCGGCTCGAGGAACATGCCCCGGATCGAGTTGCCGATGCCCGAGATCAGCAGGTGCGGGACGTAGAGCAGGAGCGTGGCGACCGCGCCGGCGGCGAGCGGGATCCGGCGCTGCTTCGGCAGGTCCCACAGGACCAGGCCGATCCCGGCCCCGACCGCGAGGACCATGTCCGGGCGGTACAGCAGCGCGGCGCCGGCGAGCACGCCCGCGACCACGAGCGGTGCGGTGGCGCTGCGATCGGGCGCCCGGCGTCCGGCGGCGGTGGCGACGGCGAGGCTGCAGACCGCCAGCGCCAGCGCGCCGTTCCAGGCCATCGCCGAGAGCCCGCCGGGACCGATGAGCAGGAGGATCGAGATGACCGCCGAGGTCGTGGCGATGCGCCGGCCGAAGGGCCGCAGCAGCGCGAACAGGCCGAACGCGACCCCCGCGTGCTGGAGCAGGCCGACCAGGCGCTCGAGGAGCAGGCTCGTGCCGAAGACGCCGTACACGGCGGCCAGCACGTACAGCGACCCGGGCCCGTACAGGTGCAGGAAGTCGCGGTGCGGGAAGCGCCCGTTCAGGATCTGCTCGGGGAAGGCGAGCATGAACCCCTCTTCCATCGGCGGGCCCTGGTAGCGCAGGAGGCCCCAGACGGGGAGCAGGAGGACGATCGCGACGATCCCCAGCGAGAGCAGGTCGCGGGTCCGGGGCGAGAGGGTGACGGAGGTGCCGCCGCTCATGCGGACGGGCGGCGAAGGAGCGTCACGAGCACCGCACGACCATAGACGCCCACCGTGGACCGGCAGCGAAGGCGCCGGTCTCCCGGCTGGTGGAGCCGATGTGCCAAGGTGAAGCGTCCGCGCGTCCCCCGGAGGAACACGATCCGCGTCCTGGTCATCATCCCCGCGCTCAACGAGGCGACGACGCTGCCGGCCGTGCTGGCCTCGCTCGCGCGGGCGGTGCCGGAGTGCGACGTGGTGGTGGTGGACGACGGCTCGACCGACGACACCGCCGCGGTCGCCCGGGCGGCCGGGGTCACCGTGCTCAGCCTGCCGTTCAACCTGGGCATCGGCGGCGCCCTGCGCACCGGGTTCCGCTACGCCGTCGCCCAGGGCTACGACGCGGGCGTGCAGCTCGACGCGGACGGCCAGCACGACCCGGCGATGATCCCGGTCCTGCTCGCGGCGCTCGACGGGGCCGACTTCGTGGTCGGGAGCCGCTTCGCGCGCACGAACTCCTACGAGGTCGGCCGCACCCGCCGCGGCGCGATGCAGCTGCTCCAGTTCACGATGCGCCTGCTGTCGGGCCGCACGTTCACCGACACGAGCTCGGGCTTCCGGGCGTTCGGGCGGCCCGTGCTCGAGTACTTCGCACGCAGCTACCCGTCCGAGTACATGGAGTCCGTCGAGGCGCTGCTGGCCGCCAACTACGAGGGCTTCCGCATCGCCGAGGTGCCCGTCGAGATGCACCAGCGTGCGGGCGGCAGCCCGTCCGCCGTCCGGTTCAAGCTGATCTACCACTACGTGCGGGTCATGTTCACCATGTTGACCAGGGCCAGCCGGCGCCGGCCGCAGCCCGTCGGGGACGGGGCGGCGACGTGATCGGCTCGATCGCCGGAGCGACGCTCGCTCCCCTGTCCCGGCTGCTCGCCGAGGCCGACGCCGACCCGGTGGGCGACGGCGCGCTGACCACACGCGCCCACGTCTTCGTCGTCGTCGTGACGCTGCTGAGCGTCGTGTTCATCATCCGCCTGGTGCGCCGGCACAAGCTGCGCAGCAAGTACTCGCTGCTGTGGATCGTCGTGGCCCTGGCGCTCGCCACCGTCGCGGTGTTCCCGGGGCTGCTCGACCGGGTCTCGAAGGCGGCCGGGGTCTACTACCCGCCCGCCACGTTCCTGATCCTGGCCGTGGGCTTCCTGTTCCTGATCGTCGTGCACTTCTCGTGGGAGTTCTCGCGCAACGAGGAGCGCATCCGCACCCTCGCCGAGGACGTCGCGCTGCTCCAGGCGGCGCACGATGCCGCGATGGACGCGCTGCGCGAGGGTCGGCCACCGCCCGAGCGCATCCCGGGCGCCGTCGCAGCGCCTGGAACCACAGTGCCTGGGACCGCAGTGCCTGGAACCGCAGTGCCTGGGACCGCTGAGCCCGGGACCGACCCGACCGCGGACGACCCCATCTCGGACGACCCCGCAGCTGGCTGACTGCCCCACAGCGGACGACTGACGCGAGATCTGGCGGTCCGCCGAGGTGTCGCCTCGCTGGGCGGCCAGATCTCGGGATCGTGCGGGGGTCAGGTGTCGGTGGCGCCGACCGTGCCGGTGGCGCCGACCGGTTCGGCCGGGTCCACCGGGTCCGGCGGATCGAAGAGCGCGTGCCAGATGGCGCCGATCGTCACCGCCGCGACCAGGACCAGCACGACCTCGGCACCGGTGCGGTAGCGCGTGATGCCGAAGGAGATGATCGCCGAGAAGGTCGCCAGGATCGGCTGTGCGAGCAGCGGGTAGATCGGCACACGGCGCCGTCGCAGGATCACGAAGCCGGGGATCGCCAGCAGCGCGAGCGCGTAGAACGACCAGACGGCCTCTCGCATCAGTCGGAAGCCGTTGCCGGGCAGGCCGCCCTCCCGCCCCTCGACGAACCCGTCCAGGCCGAGGCTCTGGTCGACCCGGTACAGGTGCCAGATGCGCGCCACGCGAGCCGCGACCACCTTCGGCAGCTCGTCCTTGTGCTCGGCGATGTAGTCGAAGGCGTACTCCTGGTACACCGGATCGCGCAGGGAGGGGTCCTCCTGCGTCGGTGGATCGATGTGCGGCGGCCGCAGGCAGCGCTGGGTCCAGTAGCCCAGGTACTCGCCCGAGAACGTCAGGTCGCAGTTGCCGACGGCGAAGGTCTGCCCGGCGCCCGTCGAGAGGTACACGGGCTTCTCGAAGCGGCTCAGGTTGTACGCGACCCAGGGAGCGAAGCTCAGGATCGGCACCAGCGCGGCGAGCACCAGGTGCCGGAACCGCGTCCCCCACGACAGCGTGCGTCGAGCGAGCACCATCGGCACGACGAGCGTGGGGAACAGCACGATCGCCTCGGGACGGACCATCGCCCCGACGGTCAGCGCCGCGGCGATGCCGACGACCGCCCAGTTCGTCGGCCGGTCCAGGTAGCGGTACATGGCCCACAGCGCGAGCGAGACGCCCAGGATGACGATCGTCTCGACCATCAACATGCCGTCGTTGATCCAGATGTTCGGATACACCGCGGCCAGGAGCGCGGCGATCAGCCCGACGCGGTTGCCGCCGAGGCGTCGCCCGACGATCCCGATCACCGCGATCGAGATCGTGCCGACGAAGCACATGACCACCCGCTGCGCGAGGTGCCCGTCGATGCCGAGCCGGTCGAGCACCGCCAGGACCACCACGAAGCCGGGTGGGTGGTCCGCGCCGGGGCGCTCGATCCCGCCGTGCAGGTAGTAGTCGAACGGGTTGAGGAAGCCCTTGCCGTTCGCGACCAGGCGGGCCTGCATGTGGTACCAGAACGCATCGCCCTCGCCGAGCTCGATGCGGGACTGCCGGATCAGGACGAACGCGAGGCGCACCGCCAGGCCGAGCCCCATGATGCCGCCGAGCCAGGCGAGGAACCGCTGGTCCGCGGCGGTGCGCGGACGACGCCACCAGGCGGTGGGTCCGGTGGCGCCGTCCCCGGAGGACGGCCGCGGCGTCGCGGCCCGTGCGACGTCGGAGGTGGTGCTGCTCACGCCTCGAGCTGCTCCGGGGTCCAGGCGGGGTCCGGGCGCAACTCGTAGAGGAACTGGTAGCCGAAGAGCTGCGGACGAAGGCCGACGGCGGTCCGATCGAGCCGCTCGATCCAGCGCGACGCGGAGCTGGCACCCACGTCCTGTCCACGGCCACCCCGGTCGGCGACCTCGATGGGCAGGCCGGTCGCGTCGCGGCGAGCGACGATCCAGCCCTGCGACGATACGAGCCGCTCGAAGCTGCGCCGGGTGAAGAAGCGCACGTGGTCGGCGTCGAGGATGCCCCGGCGGTCGTAGTCGAACCGTCCGAGCGCCACGCGCAGGCGTGGGTACCAGTGGCCGAAGTTCGGCACGCTGACGATCACCGAGCCGCCGGGCGCGAGCACGCCGTGGAGCTGGTCGAGCAGCAGGTCGGGCCGGCGCACGTGCTCGAGCACGTCCGCGGCGAGCACCACGTCGTAGGGCCCGTCGAGCTCGGGCGGCAGGCCCTGCTCGAGGTCGGCCTGCACGAAGCGGTCGACGCGGTCCTTCACGCCGTCGTGCACGGCCAGGTCCACGCCGGTCACCCGGTGGCCCTGCGCGCGCAGGCCCTCTGCGACGGTGCCGTCCGAGCACCCGAGGTCCAGGACGTGGGCCCGTTCGCGCCGACCGAGCCACGAGGTCAGGATGCGGTGCGAGGACTGCTCGCCGTCCTTCTGCTCGTACGCGTCGCTGGCGAAGGCGAGCTCGCCCGTGCCGAAGCCCATCTTGTGGGCCCGGTAGCGGAACACCTCGGCGGTGATGTCCTTCGCATACTTGAGCCCGTTCACGTGCGAGATCTCGTCGCCGTAGTAGGTCGGGATCGGGATCTCGGCGATGCGCTGACCGGATTCGATCAGCTGCAGGATGATCTGGGTGTCGAAGTCGAAGCCGTCGCTGTTGCGCTCGAAGGGCAGCTGGCGCAGCGCCGCGACCGAGTAGGCCCGGTAGCCCGAGTGCCACTCGGACAGCTCGACGCCGGCGACGGCGTTCTCGACCGTGGTCAGGATGCGGTTGCCGACGTACTTGTAGAGCGGCATGCCGCCCCGGCGTGCGCCGCCGGAGTCCATCATGCGCGACCCGAACACGGCGTCCGCCTCGTCCGCGAGCAGGGGGGCGACCATGTCGGGGAGCAGCTCGGGTGCGTACTGGCCGTCGCCGTGCAGCAGGACGATGACGTCGAGGTCCTGCTCGATCGCCTGCCGGTAGCCCCACTTCTGGTTGCCGCCGTAGCCGAGGTTCTGCTCGTGGCGGGTCACGTGCAGTGGCAGGTGGGGTGCCATCTGCTGGTAGCCGACCGCCACCAGGTGCGTCTGGTCCTGGCTGTGGTCGTCACCGACGATGATCGAGCTGATCGAGGGTCGGAAGTCGTCGGGGATGCGGTCGAGCACCTCTGCGAGGGTCGTCGCGGCGTGGTACGCCACGACCAGGATGCCGATTCGCTTGGACGTCACAGAGCCTCCGTGGTCGACGGGCCCAGCAGCCCGTGCCGCGCGCCCGGTGCCTCGGCGGGGACGGCCGGCGAGCGCGGACTGGAGGCTACAGCGCGCCTACGATCGCCCGCATGGACGGTCCGACGGGCAGCGGCGTCGCCTCGGCCGTGCCGGGCGCAGGGGGTCGGATCCGCTTCCCCGCAC
>JAFAFZ010000267.1 GCA_023423215.1 Actinomycetes bacterium | reverse complement strand
GGGGGGCGCCCCCCCGCGCGCGCGGGGGCCGCCGGCGGGGCGCCCTCGACGGGGATCGCCTGGTCGGTCGACGGCTGGTACTCGTAGAGCACGTTGCCGTCGCGGTCGGTCACCTTCGTGACGAAGTGCGGCGGGTTGTAGCGGCCATCGTTGGCGATGGCGGCGTAGGCGGCCGCCATCTCGAGCGGGCGGACCGAGGTGCCGCCGAGCGTGAGCGAGGGCACGTCGGACGCCTCGTCGTCGAGGGTGTTGATGCCCAGGCGTCGGGCGACGTCGATCACCTTCGGGGCGCCGACGGCGGCCTGGAGGCGCACGAAGGCGCAGTTGTTGGACGACGCCGTCGCGCGGGCGAGGTCCATCGTGCCGCCCTTGCAGCCCGACGGCCACGTCGTCGCGTTGATGCCCCAACCCCGGTACAGCTTCTGGGGCGCGGGGTTGGCCGAGATGGAGTCGCGGATCGAGTAGCCGGCCTCGAGCGCTGCGAGCAGCGTGAAGGTCTTGAACGACGAGCCGGGGCTGCGGCCGGTGGCCGGCGTGGCGACCTCGACCAGGCCCTGGCCGGGGATCTCGGTCTCGCCGACGACCGCTCGCACGGCGCCCGTCGAGGGTTCGACCGACGCCACGACGGCGACGGTCTCGGGGTTCGCCGCCTTGATGGGGTTCGAGTTCGAGGCCGCCTGCGCCAGGTACTGCGCCCGGGGGTCGTAGGTCGAGGTGATCGTCAGGCCGCCGTTGAAGATCAGGTAGCGGCGCAGCTCCTCGGTCGGGGCGAGCCACTCGGCCTTCAGCAGCTCGTCGCGCACCTTGCGCTCGAAGTAGGTCAGGTCCTGCGCCGAGGCGGACGACACGCTCGTGTGGGTCTCGGTCGGGAGCGGCGAGGCGGAGATGTAGTCCGCCTCGTCCTGGGTGAGGATGTCGACCTCGACCATGCGGCCGAGCACGACGTCGCGTCGCTCCTGGGCGACCTCGGGGTAGCGGATCGGGTCGTAGTAGTTCGGGTTGCGGATCAGCGAGGTCAGGACGGCCGCCTGACCCCAGTTGAGCTCGGCCGCCGAGACGCCGAAGTAGAGCTGCGCCGCCGCCTCGACGCCGTACGCGCCGCGGCCCAGGTAGACGGTGTTCAGGTACTGCTCGAGGATGCGGTCCTTGCACTCCTTCTGCGTGGTGTTCTCGCAGAACTGGTTCTCGAGCTGGATGGCGAGGCTGGCCTCTCGCACCTTGCGACGCAGCGAGGTCTCGTCACCGACGAGCGAGAGCTTCACGAGCTGCTGGGTGATCGTGGAGCCGCCCTGGGAGATCGTGCCGGCGGCGCTGTTGGCCTGCACCGCACGCAGGATCGACTTCGCGCTCACCCCGTGGTGTTGGTAGAAGTCCGAGTCCTCGACCGCGAGCACGGCCTCTCGCATCTCGGTGGAGATGCTGTCGAGCGGGACGACGATGCGGTTCTCGGTGCCGACCAGCTCGCCCATCTGCTCGCCGTTCATGTCCAGGATCGTGCTGCCCTCCTGCAACTCGGGCAGGGCGATCTGGGCCGCCACGTCGAACGAGGCGCCGTCGGACAACTTGGCGACGTTGGGCACCAGCTGGGACACGATCAGGCCGAACGCGCAGACGCCGGCGATCGTGATCAACGTGAAGCGGAGGAGCAAGGAGAGAGGTCGCGGCATGTCGTTCAACTCGGCCGCGGCGTCGGGGGCCCCGCGTCGTCGATCCGCCGTGAGGTTACCCTCCGAGTGGTGCGACCGGGCCGGAGCCCCCTCGCCCGGTGACCCCACCCTGAGAGAGGACTTCGATGCCGCCAGCTCGATCGCGACGGTTCGGCCGACGTCAGCGCACGACCGTCGCACTCGGCGGTGCCGGCTTCATCGCCGTCGTGCACGCCCTGGCGGCGCAGACCGCCGGGATGCAGGTCACGGCGGTCGCCTCCGGCCGCGGCAGCTCGGCACGGCACCTGGCTGGTGAGCTGGACGCGAAGAAGGTCCGCCCCGAGGACCTGCCGGCGGGCGCCGACGTGCTGGTGGTCGCCGCGCCGCCCCGCCACCACGTGCCGCTGGCGCTCGCCGGCATCCGGGCCGGCGCCCACACGCTGGTCGAGAAGCCGCTCGCCGCCACCCTCGCGGGTGCCGACCGGCTCGTCGCGGCCGCCGACGAGGCGCCGGCAGTGCGGGTGCGCTGCGCCGAGAACCTGCTGCACGCACCGGTGTGGCGACACGTCGAGGAGCGTCGTGCGGCGCTCGGGACCCTGGGGCACCTCTCGCTGCGCACGCTGCAGCCGCCGCCCACGTGGGGCCACTTCACCCAGCCGCTCGACGTCGGAGGGGTCCTCTACGACCTGGGTCCGCACGCCCTCGCGCTCGCCCTCGGACTGGCGGACGAGCCCTGCGTCGGGGTCACCGCGGCGCTCTCCACCACCCGCGACGACGGGGCGGACGACGCGGCCAGCGTGTCGCTGCGGTTCGGGTCGGGCCTGGTCGCGACGGTCGAGGTGTCCTGGGTCGCCGAGGACACGGTGTGGGAGGCGCAGGCGGCGAGCGACTCGGGCGTGCTGCGCCTGGAGCTGCTGCCCGAGGTGCTGCTCGAGCACGACGGAGAGCCGGTGCCCGTGGCGCTGCGCCACGGCGGCGAGCCCTCGCTCGAGCAGTTCGGCTACGTCGACCAGCTGCTGGACCTGGTGGCCGACGGCGGCCGACCCGGTCAGACCGTGCACGAGGCGCGCACCGTGCTCGAGGTCATCTGCGCGGCCTACCGCTCGGCGGGCCTCGGCGGCGACGAGGTCCCGCTGCCCTTCACCGGGGACCGCGAGCTGACGCCGCTGCAGCTCTGGAAGGGCTGAACCGCCGGCCGATCCCCCTGCGGACGCCTCTGCCGAGACCGCCGTCGGGTGCGCACACGCCGGCTCCGGAGCTGTGCGCCCAGGGAAATCCTGCGTGTGACCACGCGGAAACGAACGGGAAACACACCACCTCCACACTGGCGCCATGACGGATCGGCCGGCGGGCGATCGACGTGGGCGCACCGGGGCCGGTCCGCTCGCCGGGCTGGTGGTCGCGGTCACCGCGGACCGCCGTGCCGAGGAGCAGCAGGAGCTGCTGCACCGGCTCGGCGCACGGACCGTGCACGCACCCTCGGTGCGCACGCTCCCCCTCGGCGCTGACGCCGGGCTGCGCGCCGCGACCGAGGCGATCATCGCCGACCCGCCGGACGTCGTCGCGCTGAGCACCGGCCTGGGTGTGCGGTCCTGGGCCGAGGCCGCCGAGAGCATGGGACTCGGCGACGAGCTGACCGAGGTCGTGCTCGGCGCCACCGTGCTGGCGCGTGGCCCCAAGGCCGCAGGCGCGGCGGTGACCGCGGGCTGGCGTGTCGACTGGCGGGCGCCCTCGGCCAGCTCGACCGAGATGGTCGAGCACCTCGGCACGCTTGGCGTCCGTGGACGACGTGTCGCGGTGCAGCTCGATGGACGGGAGGACCCGGTGCTCTCGGACGCGATCGCGGCGCACGGCGCCGACGTCGTCGGCGTGCGGGTCTACCGCTGGCTGCTGCCCGACGACGTCGAACCGGTCGCCCGGTTGATCGACTCGGTGTGCGAGGGCCAGGTCGACGCCGTGACGTTCACCTCGTCGCCCGCGGTGTGGAACCTGGAGGCGATCGCCCGGAGCTCGGGGTCGCTCGACCGGTTGCGCGAGCAGCTCTCGAGCCGGGTGCTCAACGTGTGCGTCGGACCGATCTGCGCCGCTGCCGCCTGCGAGGCGGGGTTCGAGAACCCGATCCAGCCCGTCGCGGCTCGGCTCGGTTCGATGACGAAGGCGCTCGCCGGGCACGTGGCCGCGAGCCGAGAGACCGTGCACGTCGATTCGGCGCAGGTCCTGCTGGGCGCGTCGACGATCGTGGTCGACGGCGAGGTCATCGAGCTCACCCCACGCGAGCGAGAGGTGCTCGGCATGCTCGTGCGGCGGCCGGGGTCCGTGGTGAACAAGGCGCAGCTGCTCAGCCAGGTCTGGCGTGGCGCGGCGGACGACCATGCGGTCGAGGTCACGGTCGGTCGCCTGCGCCGCCGCCTCGACGGGACGCTCCGGGTCGAGACGGTGCCGCGACGGGGCTACCGCATCGTCGGCCCGGTCGCCGGCTGAGCGCTCGGCGAACGCTCGAGCACGCGGGCGCGGTCTCCCACCGCACGACGTCGGATCACCGACCGAGTGCGGTCAGCGGGGTGATCGACACCGCGCACTGCTTGTAGTTGGGCTCGCGGCTGACCGGATCGAACTGGGGGTCGGTGAGCCGGTTCGCGCACCGGTCGTCCCAGTGGAACGGGATGAACACCTCGCCGGGTCGCACGATGGCTGTGACGCGCACCCGGATCTGCTCGACCTCGCCGCGAGCGGACGCGACGCGGACCCAGCTGCCGCCGCTCACCCCGAGTCGTGCGGCGTCCTCGGGGTGGATCTCGACCCACGCCTCGGGCGCCAGGTTCTCGAGCACTGCGATGCGACCGGTCTTGGTCCTGGTGTGCCAGTGCTCGACCGTGCGGCCCGTGTTGAGCACGAAGGGGAAGGCGGAGCGCGGCTGGTCGCGCACGGGTTCCGGTTCGACGGCGAAGACCCGGGCCCGCCCGCCGGGGTGGTGGAAGCGACCGTCCCCGTACAGCCGAGGGGTACCCGCCAGCGGCGTCGCCCGTTCGGCCGGGTCGGTGTCAGCGCCCGGCTCGTCGGAGACCACGTCCTGCGCCGGGTCCACGGCGCAGGGCCCCAGCACCCCGCCCCCGGCGTCGATGCGCTCCCAGGTGATGCCGCTGTAGTCGCAGGGTCGCCCCGCGGAGACCCGGCGCCACTCCTCGAACGCGTCCCACGGTCCGGTCCAGCCCGGGAAGAGCTCGTCCGCGCAGCCCCACGCCCGTGCGATGTCCAGGACGATGTCGAAGTCGGTGCGGGCGTCGCCCGGCGGTGCGACGGCGGCACGCACGCGTGAGACCCGCCGTTCGCTGTTGGTGAACGTGCCCTCCTTCTCACCCCACACGGCAGCGGGCAGCACCACGTCCGCGAGCTGCGTCGTCGGGGTCTCGAAGCCGTCCTGCACCACGAGCAGCTCGAGCGCGTCGAGCGCGACCTCGAGCACGTCGCGGTTCGGGAACGACACGACCGGGTTCGTGCCGATGACCCACAGCGCCTTGATCTTGCGCGACAGGATCGCGTTGATGATGTCCGGGTAGGCACGACCGCGCTCGGTCGGAAGGCGGTCGACCGGCAGACCGAGGCGTTCGGCGAGCTCGGCACGCTGCACCGGATCGTCGTAGGGCCGGTAGCCGGGCATCGACGCGGTGAAGCCGGTCTCCCGGGTCCCCATGGCGTTGCACTGCCCCGTGATCGAGAACGGCGACGCGCCGGGCCGACCGACGTTGCCGGTCAGCAGGGCGAGCGTGTTGATGAGCGTCACCGTGGCCGTGCCCTGCACGGAGTGGTTGACGCCCATCGTCCAGGCGATCGTGCACCGTTCTGCCCCGGCGATCAGCCGGGCCGTCTCCTGGATCTGGCCGGCATCGATGCCGCTCTCCTGCGCCGCGCGCTCGAGCGTCCATCCGTCCAGGTGCGCCAGCAGGTCCTCCAGGCCGTCCACCTGCGCACGGGCCGCATCCAGGTCGACGAGGTCCCCGGCCAGCATCACGTGGATCAGCCCGTTCAGCAGGGCGATGTCACCACGCGGCCGGACCGGCAGGTGGGTGTCGGCCACCATCGCCGTCTTCGTGACCCGCGGGTCCACGACGACCATGTGCTGGTGCGACGACGCGCCGAGCACGCGTGGAGCGAGCAGCGGGTGGTTGTCAGCGATGTTCGCTCCCCACAGCACCAGCACGTCGGCCAGCTCCAGGTCCTCGTAGCAACCCGGAGGGCCGTCGGAACCGAAGCTGGCCTTGTAGCCCGCCACGGCGCTGGCCATGCACAGCGTCGTGTTGCCGTCGAAGTGGGACAGCCCCATGCCGAGGCGCACCAGCTTGCCGAGTGCGTAGAACTCCTCGGTCACCAGCTGACCGGTCGACAGCACCGCCACCGAACCGGGTCCGTGCTCGGCGAGGATGCGCTGGAACCCGTCCACGACGTGGTCGATCGCGGCGTCCCAGCCGACCGGACGCCCGCCGATGGTGGCGGTCGTGAGGCGGCCGTCCGCGGCGATCATCTGGTGCTCGGACAGCCCCTTGGGACAGAGGCGACCGGCGTTGACCGGGTGCGTCGGGTCGCCCGTGACCGACACCGCGCGGCCGTCGCGCACCCCGACGAGCATGCCGCAGCCCACCGAGCAGTACCCGCACGTCGTTCGCACCCACGACTCGGGGACGCGCTCGGCGTTCACCGGGCCGAGGCCCTCGGTCGACCGGTACCGGTAGCGGTCACCGCCGTGGTCCAGGCCGAGCAGCGCCTGGGCCTTCCTGGCGATCATCGAGTCGAGCAGGCTCATCGGTGGCTCCCGGCCGCGCCGCGCCAGAACGAGCCCGGCATGTTCAAGGGGACGACGGTGACGAAGAACAGCCACCTGCCCAGCAGCTCGCAGGCGAGCGCCGCCACGAACCCCACGACCAAGGATCCGCCGGAGGCGAGCACCACGATCGCGACCGCCCCGGCAGCGAAGCGCACCAGCGTCGCGATCCGCAGACGCTGCAGGTCCAGGCGCACCGAGCCCAGCCATGCCCGGTCGACCCGCCGTGCGAGTCGCCACCAGTTGGCGACGGTGGCACCCAGCGCGACCACGAGTCCGACGATGGCGGCGGCACGGTGGTCACCGAGCAGGGTGCCGGTCGCGAGGGTGGTCGCGAAGAAGCGCACGACGGTGAGCGGCGTGTCCCACGAGGGACGGCCGGGCACGACGTAGAGCCGCGCCGACGCGAACACCCCCGCGACGCCGGCGAGCGCAGCAGGGACCGCTGCGGCCTGGACGAGCACGGCGAGCCCTGCGCCGGCGGCGTACAGCGACAGCAGCGCCACCTCGCGGCTCAACCACGACCGGCGCAGGTTCCGGAACGCCTTCCACGCCATCGCCGGCCGGCCCAGGTGGCCGAGTGCGCCCGCCATGCCGGCCGCGGCCAGCACGAACGCCGCGATCCGCAGGTCGAGCACGTCCGGGTCGACCGCCGCGGCCAGGCTGGCGCCGAGCGCCACCTGGCTCACGAGCGTCAACCAGATCAGCGGCCAGTGGGGATGCTCGGGGCGCAGGTTCCAGTCGCTCGCCGCGATCGTGTCGGCGGGGACCTCTGCGGGCAGCTCGATGCGGGTGGTCGACAGGGTGATGCCCGACCCGGGGAGCGTCGGCGCGTCGGCGAGGTGGTGCTCCGCCCGCCAGGCGGCGACGTCGACCTTCTCGACGGTGATCGCGTGGGTGGGGCACGCAGCGACGCACGCAGGGGCGAAGCCGTCGTCGAGGCGCGGCCGGCACAGGTCGCACTTGGTGACGATGCGGCGGTCCGGTTGGAACGCCGGCACCGAGTAGGGGCAGTTCCACGTGCAGTACTGGCAGCCGATGCAGTCGTCCGCGTGGTGGGCGACGATGCCGTTCGGCAGCTTCTCGTACGCATTCGTCGGGCACCCCTCCAGGCACGCCGGGTCCAGGCAGTGGTTGCAGGACATCGAGAGGTGGAACCGACGGGTCGTCGGGTGGTCACCGCCCTCGACCTCGCCGACGCGCCTCCACACCGTGTCGGCGGGCAGCCCGTTCTGCTCGGCGCAGGCGACCTCGCACGAGTGGCAGCCGATGCACGCCTCCATCGAGAAGCCGAAGCGGTACTGCTCGCCGGCGTCGAGCGCGAGCAGCTCGGGCGAGAGCAGCTCGGGCTGGGGCAGCACCGCGTGACGGACCGGGTCGTGTCGGGGTGCGGCCGCAGGGACGGCGCGGGCCTCGGCACCCGGCGCGCCCGGCCCGGTGTCATCGTCGAGGCGCGTCGGCTTGCGCACGAGCTGCACGGGGGTCGCCGTCGGCGCGGCCGTCACGAGGCGCCCCCGACCGCCACGTGCACCACGCCGTCGACGAGCTTCGTCGAGTAGGTGGGCACCGCCGTGTCCGCGACGTCGAGGCACCGGCCGCTGCGCAGGTCGAAGCGCTGCTTGTGCAGCGGCGACGCGACGGTCGGCACCCCGTCGAGTTCGCCGACGATGCCCCGGCTCAGCACGCTCGTCCCGGTGAACGGCTCGACGTTGGACAAGGCGTGGAGCTCGTCCGAGGAGAGGAGGAAGACAGCGACGGCGTGGCCGTCGACCAGGGCGGCGACCCCGCGATCCGGGGTGAGGCGCTCGACCGGGCAGATCGGGACCCACGTGCCGGCGTCGACGGCGAGGGTGGAGGAGGCGTCGATGACGGTCACTGTGCGGGCTCCGGGATGCGCTGCCCGCGCAGCTCGACGCGGGTCACGGTGGGATCGGGTTCGGGGGTGTTGACGAAGGAGACGAAGCGGGCGAGGCGGTCCGGACGCTCCAGGGTCTCGGTCCACTCGCAGCGGTAGTCGGCGACGTGGCGGACCATGTCGGCCTCGAGCTCGGCGGCCAGGCCGAGCTCGTCGTCGAGCACCACCCTCCGGACGAAGTCCATCCCGCCGGGCAGCTTGCGCTGCCAGGTCGCCGTGCGCTCCAGGCGCTCGGCCGTGCGCACGTACCACATGAGGTAGCGGTCGATGGTCGAGATGAGCTCGGGCGTCGAGAGGTCCTCGGCGAGCAGCTCCGCGTGCGCGGGGCGCATGCCGCCGTTGCCGCCGACGTAGAGGTTCCACCCCCGCTCCGTCGCGATCACGCCGACGTCCTTGCCCTGGGCCTCGGCGCACTCGCGGGCACAGCCGGAGACCGCGAACTTGATCTTGTGGGGAGCCCGCAGGCCGCGGTAGCGCAACTCCAGGTCGATCGCGAGGCTGGTCGAGTCCTGGACGCCGTAGCGGCACCAGGTGTCACCGACGCACGACTTCACGGTGCGCACCGACTTGCCGTACGCCTGGCCCGACTCCAGGCCGACCTCGACGAGCCGCCGCCAGATGTCGGGCAGCTGCTCGACACGAGCACCGAACAGGTCGATGCGCTGGCCGCCCGTGATCTTCGTGTAGAGGTCGAAGTCCCGGGCCACCTCGCCGATCACGATCAGCTGCTGCGGCGTGATCTCGCCGCCCGGCACCCGAGGCACGACCGAGTAGGTGCCGTCGCGCTGGATGTTCGCCAGGAAGTGGTCGTTGGAGTCCTGCAGGCTGGCCTGCTCGCCGTCGAGGATGTAGCCCGAGCCGAGCGAGGCGAACATGCCCGCGACGGTCGGCTTGCAGATCTCGCAGCCCCGTCCGGTCCCGTGCCGGTCGATCAGCTCGGCGAAGGTGCGGATGCCCGTCAGGCGCAGCACCTCGTAGAGCTCGGGGCGGGTCATCGCGAAGTGCGCGCAAAGGCGCTTCTCGACGGTGCGCCCGGCGGCGACCATCTGCGCGTCGATGAGCTCCTGGAGCACCGGGACGCACGAGCCGCATCCCGTGCCCGCCTTGGTGCAGGCCTTCACCTCGCCGACCGTGTCGCAGCCCTCGACCACCGCGGACCGGATCGCTCCCGCCGAGACGTTGTGGCACGAGCACACACCGACGCCGTCGGGCAGGTCGGCCCCGCCCGGTGCCTCGCCACCCGGCCGCAGCACCTCGAGCACGTCCGGCACCGCGAGCTCGCCACGTGCACACGCGGCGAGCCGGGCGAACGGCGAGCTGTCGCCCACCAGCACGGCACCGAGCACCGCGCCGTCGTCGCCGAGCACCACCTTCTGCCACAGTCCGGCGACCGGATCCGCGACGACCACCTCGTCGCCGTCCGCGTGGGGATCGCCGACGGAGGCGACCTCGACGCCGAGCAGCTTGAGCTTCGTCGACAGATCCGCGCCGGTGAAGCGCCGGGACCCTCCGGCCAGGACGTCGGCGACGGTCTCGGCCATCGCGTATCCGGGTGCCACGAGGCCGTAGCCCCGGCCGTCGTGGCAGGCGACCTCACCGATCGCGAAGACGCCGGTTGCCGAGGTCGCGCAGCGGTCGTCCACCACGACGCCGCCGCGTTCGCCGACCTCCAGACCCGCGTCCCGCGCGAGCTGGTCCCGTGGACGGATGCCGGCCGCGAACACGACCATGTCGGCGTCCAGATCGGGGTGGTCGGCGAACCCGAGTCCCGCCACCCGCCCGTCCGGATGCAGGAGCACCTCGGCCGCGGCCCGTCCCGTGTGCACCTCGATGCCCAGGTCGGTGACGTGGCGTCGTAGTGCCCGGCCGCCGCCCTCGTCGAGCTGCACGGCCATCAGGCGTGGCGCGAACTCCACCACCGAGGTCTCGACGCCGAGCAGGCGCAGCGCGTTCGCTGCCTCGAGCCCGAGCAGCCCTCCGCCGACCACGGCGCCACGACGACAGCCCGCGGCCCACGCCCCCATGGCGTCGAGGTCGTCGATCGTGCGGTACACGAACACGCCCTCGGCGTCCGTGCCGGGGATCGGCGGCACGAACGGCGCCGAGCCGGTGGCCAGCACGCACACGTCGAAGTCGACGGTCCGCCCGGAACCCAGGACCGCGCGCCGAGCGCCGCAGTCGAGCTCGACCACGGGGTCGCCGAGCACCAGTTCGACCGCCGGGTCGTCGTAGACGGTGCCGTCACCGAGCGCCAGGTCCTCCGCGTCCGCGCCGTCGAACAACGAGGACAGGTGCACCCGGTCGTAGGCCCGGCGGCGCTCCTCCCCCACGACCACGAGCCGGTGGGTGGAGCCGAGGCCCCGCTCGAGCGCGAGCTCGACGAAGCGGTGGCCGACCATGCCGTTGCCGACCACGAGCACGGTCGAGGGGGATGTGGTCGCCATGGCGATCACACCCCGTCCAGGGCGCGGCCGGCACGCACGTAGGCGAACCAGGTGAGCGCCGCTGCGGCCAGGTAGTAGGTCATGAACCCGACGTAGGCGCCGTTGCCGTCGCCCGCCCCCAGGAACGACTGGCGCAGCGCCAGGTTCACCAGCACGCCGCCGAACGCCCCGACCGCGCCGCCCAGCCCGATGAGCGCTCGGCTGCGGCGGGTGGCGACGGCTGCGGCCTCGGCCGCCGGCTGCCCCTCGTCGACGGCCCTGACGGACAGCGATCGGAAGACCGACGGGATCATCTTGTAGACCGAGCCGTTGCCCAGACCGCTCAGCACGAACAGCAGCGTGAAGGCGACGATGAACAGCGGCAGCGACTCCTGCAGCGAGGCGAGCAGCACCACACCGGCGCCGGCGAACATCACGAGGAAGACGACGAGCGTGACCGCTGCGCCGCCGAAGCGGTCGGCCAGCCTCCCCCCGATCGGGCGGATCAGCGAGCCGACCAGCGGCCCGAGGATGGCGAGTCGGGCGACGTCCGAGGCCGTGGCGAAGTGGTCGGGGAACTGGATCGACAGCACCTGGCCGAACGCGAAGCCGAACCCGATGAACGAGCCGAAGGTGCCCACGTAGAGCGCGAGGATCACGCCGCTGTGGGGGATGCGCAGCACGGCCCGCATCGCGCCCTTGTCGTTGGTGGCGGTGCCCAGGTTGTCCATCCACCGGGCGGCGCACAGCGTGGACAGCACGATGAGCGGGACGTACGCGGCGATCACGAGCCGGGGGTGGGCTGCGCCCGCGGTCGCCAGCACGATCAGCCCGACGAGCTGGACCCCGGCGACGCCGATGTTGCCCCCGCCGGCGTTCAGGCCGAGCGCCCACCCCTTGAGCCGCTGCGGGTAGAACCCGTCGATGTTGGACATCGACGAGGAGAAGTTGCCGCCGCCGATGCCAGCGAGCGCCGAGACGGCGAGGAGCGTCGAGAACGCCACGCCCGGCCGCAGCACCGCCGCGGTCGCCAGGGCCGGCAGCAGCAGCGTCGCGGAGGAGACGATCGTGAAGTTCCGTCCGCCGAACCGTGCGACGGCGAAGGTGTAGGGGATCCGGATCGCTGCGCCGACCGCGACGGGCACGGTCGTCAGCATGAACTTCTGCGACGGGGTGAAGCCGTACTCGGGGCCGAGGAACAGCACGAGCACCGACCACATGCTCCAGATCGAGAAGCCGACGTGCTCGGACAGGATCGAGAAGGCGAGGTTGCGCCGTGCGGTCCGGGCTCCCGACGCCTCCCAGGAGGCCGCATCCTCGGGATCCCAGTCGTCGATCCAACGACCACCGCGCCGCGCGGGGGCCGTGGTGGTGGAGCTTGGGACGGCGCCGGCGGCAGCGCCGGTCGGCGCGACGCCTGCGGTCGCGTCGACGACGACGAGCGGGTCCGGAGGGTCGGTGGTGGTGGGCGGGGACGTGAGCGTCATGGCCGGATCTCCTCGGGGGAAGGCGATGCCGGCGACGGTACGGAGGGGCGGTTGCCCACCTGTTGCCGTCCTGGGTCGTTCGTGCGACAGCCCGCTCACGGGCCGCTCGGCCCCGTGTGAGGGTTCGCAGGGTCAGCGGTCGAGCAGGCGCCACGT
The DNA here is from genome assembly GCA_023423215.1 of Actinomycetes bacterium. GTDB lineage: Bacteria > Actinomycetota > Acidimicrobiia > Acidimicrobiales > Microtrichaceae > JAFAFZ01. Next base: position 2,832 of record JAFAFZ010000267.1, on the reverse strand, counting down.
CCCGAGACCGGCGATGGCCACGCCGTAGACGAGGCAGCCGGTCTGGAGCCACGAAACCCAACCGATGAACGCGACCTGGACGAGGATCCACCCGGCCAGCGCCAGGCCGACCACGACGTGCCCGCCGTCGGCCCACGTCGCGCGACGCAACGCCCCGATCGCGACGATCGTGGGCAGGACGGCGTTGACGACCAGCAGCGCGCACGCTGCGAACACGGGCGAGCCGAACGGCAGCTCGGCGGTGCTCGCCCCGAGGTCGATCGCGTCGGTCGCCAGTGCGATCGCGCCGCCGACGGCGGCGAGCGCCAGCAGCAGTTCGAGCACCACCAGCGTCACGAGTGAGGCGCCCGTGCGACGGCCGCCGGGGTGCACCGGTGGCTGCCGGACCGTTCGCTCGCTGCGACGAACCTGCTCGAACCCGGTCATCACGCCCATGGCTCGATCGTCGCCGTTGGAGACGGCGACCGGCAGGGCCGAAGGTCCCGAGTGCGGGCCTCCGCTACTTGACGATGGTCACCGTCGCGACGACCGGCTGGGTGACGTTGCCGGCCCAGTCGACGGCGCCGATGACGAACGTGTGGGTGCCCTCGCCGAGCGACGACCCGAGGGCCCCCCACTCCGGGCACACGTAGCGGTTCGAGCCTCCGACGCCGGACCGCTCGTCCCACACGTCGCACGCGAACTGCATCGGCTCGTCACGGCGGAAGGTCCGACCGTTCCCCGTGATCTGGATCACCGGCGGTGCCGTGTCGATGCGCGGTGCGACGTGCAGCCAGGTGACGTGACCGTCCCGATCGGTCGCAGAGACCCAGCTGCTCTGGCCTTCGCCGTAGGTCACCGGCGCCGGACAGGACGCAACGCCCGATCCGCTGTCGGAACAGGAGAAGCTGATGGTCACCGGGACCGGGGACCACGGCATGGTGGCCGGATCCTGCGAGGGCGTGATGACCGGACCCGAGACGTCGTAGCGGATGTGGTCGACCTGGTTGCTCGGGTAGCCGCCGTTGGAAGAGTGCCACTGGCGGTTGAACTGCGGCGTCGCGTCAGTCGCCTCCTGTGAGATCCCTGCTCGCTGCCCGTTGCACCACAGCTGCGCGTAGATCTCGATGCCGGTGTCGGGAGCCGCTGCGTCGGCCACGTACACGCCCGGCGTGTCCGCTGGACGGATCGGCACGGTCCACGTCGCGCCCTCGGTCGACCGGACCCGCACTCCGCACCCCGGCGCGGTGGACGAGGGCAGACCGGTGATGATGAACGACCTGCTGTAGCCCTTCGGCTTCAGTTCGAGGTCCGCACTCCAGGTCTGGCCGGCCTGGAGCGCCACGGCAGACGCGGTGAAGCTGGACGCTGCGTCGGGGAACCAGGTGGGCTGCACCCGCACCATCGGATCGGACATGTCGCAGGCGACCACGTACACGGGCTCGGGCACGAGCCCCTCGATGCGGTAGGTGCCGTCGGGCTCGACCGGTGCGCACCAGACGCCGTATCGAGAGGTCGAGTAGCCGACACCAGCGTTCGTCCAGGGCTCACCCTCGTGGGTGACCGTGCCGGTGAGGACGGCACCCGCCGCCATCTCGACGGCCTGCGCGCGCACCTGGCCGTCCTGGACCTGCACCGGCACGGCGCCGCTGCGCGTGAATCCGCCGCCCGAGAACTGGACGCGTGTCAGGTCGAGCTGCTCGAGGTGGTCGCACACCCGGACCTCGTAGGTGTAGCTGTCCGGCGGCAGCCCGGTGAGCTCGGCGAGACCGTCTGCTCCGGTCCTCGCGTAGAAGGACTGGCCGAAGCGTCCGACCGTGTGGCGCACGGCGCGCTCACGGCTCGCCCACGCGGTGACGCAGAGGTCGTCACGAGGGTTGCCGCCGCCGTCGACGATCGTGAGGGCCAGTCCTCCGGCGAGTTCGAGCTGCGCGTCGATGCCGCTGGTCGTCTGGCCGGCCACGACCACGACGTTCGGCAGCTGACCCGACTCGGCGGCGTCGGGTGAGTGGAGGTTCGGGTAGAACTCCGGCGCGTAGTCGACCGAGTCGCCGTAGTGGCACGGCGAGAACGACACGCCGTAGGAGTCGGGCGGCAGGCCGTCGATGAGGTAGGTCCCGTCGGGCTCGAGCTCCGACCAGTCCTGCGTGCCGGCCTTGACGCACATGCCGGACGCGGGTCCGAGCGGCTGGCCGTCAGGACCCCGGACGGTCCCTGAGATCGACCCGTACGAAGGGTCCGCCGACACGCTCGACGGCGCGGTCCAGACCGACAACGCCGCGACGAGGGCGACGCCGACGAGGACGACGCTCCGCCGCCGCATGAAGCTCGAACTCGCGTGTCGCAACAGCACAGCCCTTCTCCTCGACGAGTCCGAGCGCCTACTTGACGATCGTGAGCGTCGCTGCGACGACCGAGACGTTGCCCGCCCAGTCGACCGCACCCAGCTGGAAGGTGTGGGTGCCCACACCCAGGTCTGATGCCGGCGTCCCCCACGCAGGGCAGGTGTCGCCCGAGACACGGGCGAGCCCGGAGCGGTCGTCCCATGCGTCGCACGCGAACTGCATCAGCTCGTCGCGCCGGAACGTTCGGCCGTTGCCGGTCACCTGGATGACCGGCGGTGTCGAGTCGACGCGCGGCACCACGGCGAGGGAGGACACGTTGCCGTCGCCGTCGGTGGCGGACACCCAGGTGGCCTGACCTTCTCCGTACGTCACGGGTGCGGGGCACGACGCGACGCCGGCGGGGTCCGAGCAGGAGAACGAGATCGTCACCGGAGTGGGCGACCACGGCATCGTCGCCGGGTTCGGGGACGGGGTGATGACGGGCCCGGTCGCGTCGTAGGCGATCGCC
>JAFAFZ010000245.1 GCA_023423215.1 Actinomycetes bacterium | reverse complement strand
GCGCAGGATCGTTCCGTCCGCCATCGATGTCCCCCTCGGTCTTCCTTCTCCGGATGGGGATGGTGGCAGCAGCGGCGGCCGATGTCACGCGCGCTGCGGGACCGCTGGGTTCACCCGTGCGAGGAGGCGGTGGAGCGTGTCGTCGTTGATCGCCCGACCGTCGACGGATCCCTCGGTGTTCACGTAGCAGAGGAACCGGCCGCTGCCGCTCTCGAGCGGCACGCGGAGCCACGTCACGGTTCGCCCGTCCTGCAAGGTCTTCTGTCGCGCGGTCCTCATGCCCATGCGTTCGACGGTACGGATCGCCTGGGACAGCGCCAATGGGGTGGATCACCCGTTCCGGGCGTCTTCTCAGCTTCGACCGGATCGCGGGTGCCGGCGGTGCTCCGGGTCGAGCTGTCTAACATCTGGACACGTCACGTCCGGAGGACCGCCCATGCCCACTGAAGCCGAGGTCGCGCTGCGCAGCATCCGCGGCCACGCCCGAAGGATCCAGGAAGCCACCGTCTCCCGAGACCGCGCCATCCGGGCAGCTCGGGCCCAGGGCGTGCCGCTCCGGACAATCGCCGACGCAGCGGACGTCTCGCACCAGACGGTGCAGAACATCCTCGACCGCACGATCTAGGTGCGGCGTGGGCCTCTCTCCGAAGTCGGCGACGCACCTGAACGCCGCCTCGGGCACGCCACCCGACAGAAGGATCACCACCCCTGACGGCGAGCCGAGGAACGTTCGTTGAAACGAGAACGAGCGCTCACGCGATCTGATGTGTGCACTCCGGCTGCCATCGCCCGGGGGGCGCAGTGTCACGGTTGCAGCTGGCGGCTGCGGCGGGCGATGACCGGAGGGATCCAATGGGAACGATGCGCATCGAGGACATCACCGGGCAGGGGCGCGGTCAGATCGTGCACCACGAGTCCAAGACGGCCGAGGACGTGCTGCTGAGCCTCACGGAGGCGGGGAACATCGTGATCCCGCTCGCGGACGAGACCGGAGGCGGCCTGGTGATCAACCCGGAGACCTTGAGCGTGCTCCGCATCATGGACGCCCCGGCCGAGACCGACGTCGCTGACCGATCCGACGACGCGGACGAGGCGGACGACCCGGACGACCCGGCGGCCTGACCGGGCTGAGGAGCGGCGGAGGGATCCATGACCCGTCGAACCGAGACCATCATCCTCATCGTCCTGGCCTGCGCCGTCACCGTCGCGCTGAGCTTCCTCCTGCCGGACGGTCGTGCGGCCGGAGGTCCCACCGGCGTCATCGACAACTCGGAGAGCGGTCGGCGCGGCGATGTGCTGTCCCCGACGGCGCACGTCCAGGGTCGGTGGGGACCGACACGGTGACGTCCAGGCCGGGTGAAGTTCGAGGCCGGCCGGGGCCGGCTCGGGCGAGTCAGCGACCGCTCGGGCTGCGTGCCCCCGGGCAGCTGACGTCGGATCCGATTCGTCGGCCGCGCCGGCGGGCACGGTGGGTGACCCCGACGGCGTCGTGTGGGCGACGGCCGATCCCCTGCGATCTCGGGCCGAGCGGGCCGGTGTGCGATGTCGGTGAGCCGGTCTGTAGGCGGGATTCTGTTCCCGGGTCCCTTGCGGGGGTCCCGTTCGGTGACCATCCATCTGTGCGGCCTACCCGTGGGTGCCGACTCCGAGGAGCCGGCGGACGAGCCGCCCGTCCCACTGCTCGGCCTTGCTCCGGGTGGGGGTTACCGAGCCGCCGGGATCGCTCCCGACGCTGGTGCGCTCTTACCGCACCGTTTCACCCTTGCCTGTGCCCGACCTCCCGAGGGACGCCGAGCCATCGGCGGTCTGTTCTCTGCTGCCCTGACCGTCAGATCGCTCCGACCTGGCTCTCGCCAGCACCCTGCCCTGTGGAGTCCCGACCTTCCTCGACGCCGTGGCACGAGGCCGAGGCGCCGCGGTCACCCGACCGACTCACCGACCGGACAAGTGTCGCACACGACCTGTCCACCATCGGCTAGGAACGCGGAGGTCGCCGCGCCGGCCGATCCGGTGTCGCCCGAGCCGAGGAGGCCCCGATGGGCTGTGGATGTCTGATCGCGGTGCTGGCCTGGATCTCGCCCCGGTTCGTGATCGTGCTGCTCCAGCTGTTCACCGACCGGCTGAGCATCGCGTTCGAGTCCTTCATCGTGGGCGCGCTGGGCTTCGTGTTCCTGCCGTACACGACCGTCATCTACGCGCTCGTCTACGCGCCGTTCGGCGGGGTCAGCGGCTTCGGCTGGCTCCTGGTCCTCGTCGGCTTCCTCATGGACATGGCGTCCTGGTTCGGTGGCGGGCAGCAGGCCCGCCAGCGCCAGTCCTCCAACGCCTGATAGGTCGCCGGACGGCCGGCGTCACCCCGAACGCGACACCGCCCCCGACGCACCTGGTGCATCGAGGGCGGAGAACTCCCGGACCCCCGGGACGGAAGAGAGGGAGCGGGAACCATCCCGGGGGAGAGCGGGAAGATCTCCGATCGGCGAGGGGGCCGCGCTCCCCCTCGCCGATCTGGATCGTGGTGGCGACGCCGACGGAGCTCGTCGGACGCCGCCGGGACCTCAGTCCGAGGCGGCCACACCCAGGTGGTAGTGGCCGGTCGTGCGGTCGAAGGCGATCTGGATGCGACGCTCACGCAGGACCGCACCGTGGGAGGCACGGCGCATGATCTGCTCGAACGCACCGTCGTTCGTGAGCGGCGTGGCGGTGGCGAGGTCGATCTCGGGGCGTTCCAGCAGCGTGATCATGGACCTGTCTACGGCAGGTCCTCGGAAGCTCTGGAGCGCGTTGAACCGTGCGCCCCAGACGAATGGCCCGATCGGCCCACCCGGTCTGGGCAGCCTCACCCAGGGCAGCGCGCCGACGAGCGAGAACGGGTGGGAACGGGGTCAGAAGTCGAGCTCGGACAGCTCGCCGTACCAGCGGCTGGCGCGCTCGACCGCCTCGGCCCAGCGGTCCCGATCCGTCGCCTCGCCGGGCTCGACGACACGCGCCGGCGCCCAGGTCGCGGCGATGTCGTCCCAGGACCCCCACGTGCCGACCGCCAGGCCGGCCAGGAACCCGGCGCCCAGCGCGGTGGCCTCGGCGACGGGGGCGACCTCGACCGGCTTGCGGGTCGCATCCGCAAGGGCCTGCACGAACACGGAGTTCGCCGCCATGCCGCCGTCGACCCGCAGCACCTCGAGGGTGAGCCCCGCGTCGGTCTCGGCCGCCTCGACCAGGTCCGCGCCACGCTCCGCGACGCCCTGGAGCACCGCCCGGACGACGTGCGCAGCGGTCGTGCCGCGGGTCAGGCCGAGCAGGGTGCCCCGCGCCCCGTAGTCCCACCGTGGCGTGCCCAGTCCCAGCAGCGCCGGCACGTAGACGGCGCCCTCGGTCGTGTCGACCGACGCGGCGACCTGTTCGGACTCGGCGGCGGAGGAGATGAGGCCCATGTCGTCGCGCAGCCACTCGACGTTGGTGCCGGCCGACAGCATCACGGCCTCGACGCCCCACACGGTGCGCCCCTCGTCCCGCCAGCACACCAGCGGGAACGTGCCGCCACCGCCGCGGGTGTCGAACGAGGGCTTGTCGGGCCCGAGGCAGACGTCGAGCATCGCCCCGGTCCCGAAGGTGACCTTCGCCAGACCCGGACGCACGCAGCCCTGGCCGATCAACGACGCCTGCTGGTCGCCGGCGATGCCGCAGATCGGCGGCGCGCCCTCGAGCGCGGTCGCCGCGCCGATGACGCCGGTCGAGTCGACGACCTCGGGGACCATCGAGCGGGGGATGCGCAGGCGCTCCAGCACCGCGTCGTCGAGCCGGCCCGCGTCAGCGGTCAACAGGCCCCAGATCGCCGCGTTGGACTGGTCCGAGACGTGGTGCGCGCCCTCGGTCAGCTGCCAGATCAGCCAGCTGTCCGGGGTGCCGAAGCACAGGTCACGGGTCCGCTCCGGGTCGACCGCATCCAGGATGCTCGCCACCTTCGTGGCCGACAGGTTCGGCGCGAAGTGGAAGCCCTCGGCGTTCAGCACCAGGCAGTCGCCCACGGTGCGCAGGTCCTGCCACCCCTGTGCCGGGGCCACCGGTTCTCCCGTCGCCCGGTCCCACACGATCGTGGTGGCCCGCTGGTTGCTGATGCCGACCGCCTCGACCGGGCCGTGGGCGGCGAGGACCGCACGGGCGCACTCCAACGCCGCGTCCGCGTAGGCGACGGCGTCGAACTCGACCAGGCCGGGCACGGGCGTGTGCGGCAAGGTCGTGCGGCGCTCCTCGTGGGTCACCGTCGCATCGGCGTGGACCACCGCGGCGCGCACGCTGCTGGTCCCGACGTCGATCACCAGGATGCTCATCGTCCCCCCACTGTCCCTCTCGCTCCGTGCCCCACCGCTGCGAGGCGGTGGTCAGTCCGTCGTGCCGTTCTGTCGCATCCAGCGCTTGGCCAACATGCCGCCGAGCATCCCGCAGGTCGCCATCAGCAGCGCCAGCAGTGGGAACGCGAGCCAGCTGATCGGGTCGTCGGTGATGAGCCGCTTCACGACGCCGACCAGCTGCACGATCACGTAGGCCGTCGCGGCGGCCGCCGCCGCGTACGAGATGCTCGCCCGCGGTGACAGCCGGATCACCGCCCAGCCACCCGACGCGCCCCCGAGCAGGATGAGGATCCAGAACAGGAACGTCACCGGCGACCCGCCGTCGATGTCCCCGCTGTCGACCAGGACCTGGTTGAAGATGCCGACCGGTAGCACGACGACCAACGCCGTCACGGCGCCGCGCCAGAACGCCTGGAGCGGCTCGAGCTCCGGCAGCGCCTGCCCGCCCCCCGGCGAGCCCTTCCACTGTCCGCCCGTCGCCATCAGAGCAGGCCGTCGCTGCCGAACGCGCTCGTCAGGCCGAGCTTGCCCGGGTTGAGGATGCCCTTCGGGTCGAGCGAGGTCTTCAGCGCACGGAGCACCTCGAAGCCACCGCCGAGCGCGTCCGCGACGAACCGGCCGCGGTTCAACCCGACGCCGTGGTGGTGCGACAGCGAGCCACCCCCGGCGAGCACGGCGTTCGTGCCGGCGTCCCAGAGTCGACGGTGCAGCGCGTCGACGTCCGAGCTGGTCGGCGAGTCGCCGCCGTCGGACGCGATCGGCTTCGCTGCGAAGGTGAAGTAGAGGCAGGCGCCGTCGACGTAGCTGTGGCTGCAGTGCGCGGACACGGCGAGCGTCTCGGGCAGCGCGCCGATGGCGGCGATGACCGTGTCGAAGAGCCCCGGCAGCGTCGACCACGGACCGGACACCTCCATCGTGTCCACGACCAGGCCGCCCGAGATCAGCTGCTCCAGCTGTGCGACGTCGTTGCGCTTCGCGAGCCAGGTGTCGAGCAGGCCGTGGTCGAGCGGCGTGCCGGTCCCGGCGGCCTCGTCGTCGACGATCCCGACGACCGCGTCGATCAACGCCGCGTCGCCCTCGTCGAGCACCAGCAGGATGCAGCGGTCGTCGCCGAGGTGGTAGCCGCGCTCGGACTCGACCGCGTCGTAGAGCCGCAGCACCGCCGGCGTCGCGCCGCGGCGCAGCACGCGGCGGCACACGTCCAGCCCCTCGGCGAAGGTCGCGAACGACCACGCCGTCCGCCGCTCGGCCGCCGGCTCGGGGTGCACTCGCAGACGGGCCCCGGTGATGACGCCCAGGGTGCCCTCGGACCCCACGAACACCTGGGTCAGGTCCGGCCCGACCGCCGCACGTGGGTACCCGCCGGTCGTGATCGCCCGGCCGGCGGCCAGCACGACGTCCAGGCCGACGACCATGTCCTCGATCTTGCCGTAGCGGGTCGAGAGCTGACCGGCTCCACGACAGGCGATCCAGCCGCCCACCGTCGACAGCGCCATGGACTGCGGCCAGTGTCCGCAGGTCAGGTGGTGCTGGGTCCGCAGCTCGTCCTCGAAGTGGTCCCCGAACGTGCCCGGCAGCACGTCGACCACGAGCGAGGTGTCATCGACGTCGCGGATGCCCGTCAGCCCGCACATGTCCAGCACCAGCCCGCCGAAGATGGGCACCGAGGCGCCCAGCACGCCCGAGCGACCCGCCGCCGCCGTGACCGGCAGGCCCCAGCGGTTGGCGGTGGCCAACAGGTCGGCGACCTCTTGCGCGGTGGTGGGGCGGGCGACCGCGGCGGCGCGTGAGCCGACCTCGCCGTGGAGCGCCCACGTCATGGCCAGGGGCCACCAGTCGCGGCTCGCCTCGCCGATCACCGCCGGGTCGTCGGTGACGTCCTCGCACACGCTGCGGAGCTGGCGCAGGACCGCTTCGGTGATGCCGACGCGCGACCCTCGTCGACGCGACCTGGCGTCGGCCGGTCC
>JAFAFZ010000189.1 GCA_023423215.1 Actinomycetes bacterium | reverse complement strand
GGCGATCGCGTCCTTCGATCCGCCCGTCGAGAAGATCGCCATCCCCTACGAGGGCACGACGCTCGAGGGCTACTTCTTCCACGCCGACCCGAGCGCCGGACGGGACGGCGCGACGGGACCTCGTCCGACGGTGATCCTGAACAACGGCAGCGACGGCCCTGTCTGTGACATGTGGGGATCGGGCGGTGCGGCGGCCGTGGAGCGAGGCTGGAACGCCATCACCTTCGACGGTCCGGGCCAGGGGGCGGCGCTGTACCGCCAGAAGCTGTACTTCCGCGCCGACTGGGAGCAGGTCATCACCCCGGTGGTCGACCACCTCCTGACCCGGGACGACGTCGACCCGGCGCGCCTGGCGCTGCTCGGCGTCAGCCAGGCGGGCTACTGGGTGCCGCGGGCCGCCGCGTTCGAGCACCGCCTGGCCGCGTGCATCGCGGATCCCGGCGTGATGCAGGTCGACACCTCGTGGCGCTCGCACCTGCCCGACGTCATGACGCAGCTGCTCGACACCGGCGACCAGAAGGACTTCGACGCCTTCATGGAGGCCGGCATGAAGGACAAGCCCGAGGCGCTCGCCGAGCTGCGCTGGCGCATGGCGCCCTACGGGACCGCCTCGTTCTACGAGGCGTACGAGGCGGCCGGCGAGCAGACCCTCGATGCCGCCACCGTGGCGAAGATCTCGTGCCCGCTGCTCATCACGTCACCCGAGCACGAGCAGTTCTGGCCCGGGCAGTCGCAGCAGATGCACGAGGCCGCGCCGGGCTCGACGCTCGTGGCCTTCACCGAGGCCGAGGGCGCCGACTGGCACTGCGAGCCGGCCGCCCGCGGCCTGCGGGACGAGCGCATCTGCGACTGGCTGGCGGGGGTGTTCGACGCCGTCGGCACCGCCTGACCCACGTTTGGGCGCGTCGGCACTCGGGGACCGGCCCAGGGACCGACGGAGCGCCCGCGCTCCCTGGACGAGGGGGTGGCCACATGCCCCGAGCATGGAGCCCGAAGCGAGAACGGCAGTACGAGCACATCAAGGAGTCCGCGCTGGACCGTGGCGAGGACGTCGACACCGCCGAGGAGATCGCGGCGCGCACGGTCAACAAGGAGCGGGCCCGCTCGGGTGAGGCCGAGGAGTCGAGCCGCACCTCGACCGACGACATCTCCTCCGGCCGGCGCGGCGGGCTGCGGTCGCATCGCGGCGCCGGTGGCCGGACCCGGGACCAGCTCTACGAAGAGGCGCGCCGGCGACACATCAAGGGCCGCTCCAAGATGAACAAGGCCGAGCTCGAGCGAGCGGTGGGTCGCTGACGGACGGATGGGCGCTGCTCGCTGGGCCGATGGCTCAGCGGATGAGGCCGAGGCCCTTCTGGCAGTGCGGCCCGCCCCAGTGCTCGACGATCTGGCCGTCGCGCATGCGCAGGATCGCGGTGCCGTTGATCTCGACCCGTTCGCCCGACGGCTCGACCTCGAAGAACGGTCCGCCGGTGTGGGTGCCGACGACGGTCCAGTTGGACACGATCAGGTCGTCGGACTCGATCAGCAGGTTCACCGAGAACTCGTAGTCGGGGAACGCGGTCTTCACCTCGTTCCACCACCCCTGCTCGTCGCCCCGGACGTCCTCGCCGACGCGCTCCGGAGCGACCCGGGTGGTCACGTGGCTGTGGAAGTCGGGTGACCAGAACTCGTACACCGCGGCGGTGTCCCCGCGGAACATCGCGTCCGAGTACTCGCCGAGGATCTTCAGGTTCTGCGACATGGCGGCGACCCTAGTCCCGCGTCGCGCGGATGCGACGGCCGTCACACCCGGCCAGACTGGCGGGTCCGTGGACCGAACGCGAGGACAGGAGACACGTTGAGCGATCCGACGCCGGTGATCATCGAGTGCGCCGTGAACGGCACCCGGTCGAGGGACTGGAGCCCGCACGTGCCCGTCACGCCGGAGCAGATCGCGCAGGACGCGCTGGCCTGCCTGGACGCCGGAGCGGCGATCGTGCACAACCACGTGGACCGCTACGGCGTCCCCGTCGAGGAGGCGGCGGAGCGGTACCTCGAGGGATGGCGTCCCGTGCTGGTCGAGCGACCCGACGCCCTGCTCTACCCCACCGTGCACGTCGGCTCGACGATCTCGTACGAGCACCTCGTGCCCCTCGCCCGAGAGGGGCTGCGCATCGGCCTGGCCGACCCGGGGTCGGTCAACCTGGGCGGCACGGACGCCGAGGGCGTGCCCACCGGCGGCTTCACCTACACCAACTCGTTCGACACCATCGCCCGGGCGTTCGAGATCTGCCGCGACGAGGGGTTGGGCCCCAGCCTGGCGATCTACGAACCGGGCTTCCTGCGCACCACGCTCGCCTGGCGGCGCGCCGGGCGGTTGCCGGCGGGCTCGATGGCGAAGCTCTACTTCTCGACCGAGCGCGGCTACCTCGGCGCGCCGTTCGGACTGCCGCCCACGGTGACCGCGCTCGAGGCGTACCTCGAGCTGCTCGACGGCACCGACCTCCCGTGGGCGGTCTCGGTCGTCGGTGGCGACGTCGTCGCGAGCGACGTGGCCCGCCCGGCGCTGGAGCGCGGCGGGCACCTCCACCTGGGCCTCGAGTTCTTCGACGGCGACCGCAGCCCGAGCAACCCCGAGCTCGTCGCCGAGGCGGTGGAGCTGTGCGCGCAGGTCGGGCGCCCGGTCGCCACGTGCAGCCAGGCCGCCGAGCTGCTGGGGCTGCCGCCGCGCTGAACCGGGTGCGGCCGACGGCGCACCTACGCTGCCGCCCATGCCGACCCTCGCGTACTGCTGGCCCCAGAGCGCCGTCGCCGGCGACCGCATCGCCCTGCACCTCTCCGGCACCGGAGCCCAGGTCTCGGTGGCGGTCGTCCGCGACGGCCTGGAACCGACCGAGGTCTGGCGTGCCGACGGCGTCGGCGCCCCGGTGCAGGCCATGCCCGACGACGCCCCAGAGGCCGGCTGCGGGTGGGACCCGACCGTCGAGATCGAGGTGGGCGACTGGACGAGCGGCTGCTACGTCGTCCGCGTCGACGATGATGCGCCGACCGCGTGGTTCGTCGTGCGGTCCCCGACGCCGACTCCGGGGGCGCCCCTGCTCAAGCTCGCGACGAACACGTGGAACGCCTACAACGACGTGGGCGAGCGGAACCTCTACACGGGAGCGGTGCACGCGGCGCCCTGTCGGCCGCTCGCCGCCGGCTTCCTCGCGAAGGACGACGGCCCGGGCTCACGGGTCGTGGACGACGTCGGCGACTTCCTCGAGTTCTCGATCGGGGCCGACCTGAGCC
>JAFAFZ010000133.1 GCA_023423215.1 Actinomycetes bacterium | reverse complement strand
GGGGCGGCGGTCGTCACGACGCGCGACACCGCCACGGGCGAGGGCGCGGGTGATGGCGCCGTGGTCGTCGACACGACCTCGGCGACTCGCCTGGCGGCGGCGTTGGCCGACGTGCTCGACGATCGGGCGCGCTCGGACTCGCTGCGTGCCCGTGCCCGGGTGCGCGCCGCCGCCTTCACCTGGGAGCGCTCGGCCGAGGCGACCCTGGCGGTCTACGACGAGGTGCTCGGATGAGCCCGTCGCGGGTGCTGGTGAACCTGACGTGGCTCGTTCCCGGCGTGGTCGGCGGCAGCGAGGAGTCCACCACCGACCTGCTGCGTGCGCTCCTCGCCGAGGCGCCGTCCGACCTGGAGCTGCACCTGGCGGTGCTCGAACCGTTCGCCGCCGCGCACCCGGACCTGGCCGCCGCGCTGGCGTGCGAGGTGCTGGGCCTGGACGGCAGCGACAAGCGTCGCAGGGTGCTCGCCGAGCAGACGTGGCTGGCGGCGAGGGCGCGCCGGCTCGGGGCCGAGGTCGTGCACCACGCGGGTGGCGTGGTGCCGTTCGTGCACCCGGGCCGCGTGGTCGTCACGATCCACGACCTGCAGCCGCTGGAGCTGTCGAGGAACTTCTCGTTCGCGAAGCGCACCTACATCCGTGCGATGGCGGGCCGTTCCGTGCGAGCCGCCCGCGTGGTGTGCGTCCCCAGCGAGTTCACCAGGTCGCGGGTGCTGGACCTGCTCGGCGGTGACGACGACCGGGTGGTCGTGGTCCCGTGGTCCGTGCGTCCCGTCCCGCCGGCCGCCGATGCGTCGGTGCCGCAGGGGGTGCGGCCGCCGTTCCTGCTGTACCCGGCCATCACCTACCCGCACAAGAACCACCTGGTGCTGCTCGACGCCTTCGCCGAGGTCGCCCGGGTCGACCCGGAGGTGCAGCTCGTGCTGACCGGGGGCGAGGGACCGACCGAGGACGTGGTGCGCGAGCGGATCCGCTCGCTCGGCCTCGACTCGCGCGTCGTCCGCACGGGCAGGGTACCCGCGGACCAGCTCGCCGCCCTCTACGGGTCGGCCGCAGCGGTCGTGGTGCCCTCCCGCTACGAGGGGTTCGGCCTCCCGGTGCTCGAGGCGATGGCGCGCAGCTGCCCCGTGGTGGCGGCCCGCGCCGGGTCGCTGCCCGAGGTCGCCCGACCCGAGGACCTGGTCGATCCCGATGATGTGACAGCGTGGGCGCACGCCATGCAGGCTGTCCTCTCGCTCGACCCGGCGGCCCGCGCCGAGCGGGTCGTGGCGGGCCGTGCGACCGCCGCCCTGTTCACCCCGCACCGCACGGCGTCGGCCCAGATCGGGGCCTACCGCCGGGCGCTGCACGGCCGCACGACCACCCCCACGACATGAAGCTCCTCGTCCTCTGCCCCCACTTCGCCCCCGACGTCGCCCCCACCGGCGAGGTGATGACGTCGATCGCGACGGCGCTCGCGGAGCGTGGCCACGAGCTGCACATCATCACGGCGCTGCCCTGGTACAAGGACCACGCCGTCGAGCCGGGCTGGGGCGGGCGGCCGTGGCGGACCGAGCGGACCTCGTGGGGACGCATCACGCGGCTGCACCCCTTCCCGACCGACAAGCGCAACATCCCGGCGCGCGCGGTCGCGTTCGCGGGGTTCACCGGCATGGCGACCCTCGCCGGCCTGCTGTCCCGGGGTCGTCCGGACGCCGTGATGGTCATGTCGCCGCCGCTGCCGCTCGGCGTCGCCGGCTGGCTCGCGGCGGCGTCGCGCCGTGCGCCGTTCGTGTTCAACATCCAGGACGTCTTCCCGGACGTCGCGGTGGAGCTCGGCGCGATCACCGACCGTCGCGTGATCGCGGTCGCGTCCTGGCTGGAGCGGTTCCTGTACCGGCGCTCGGACGCGGTGACGGTCCTGTCCGAGGACCTGCGCGACAACGTCGCCGGCAAGCTGCGGGGCAACCGGCCCGAGCGCGTGCACGTCATCCCCAACTTCGTCGACACCGAGCGCATCCGCCCCGACGACCCCGAGAACTCGTACCGCGCCGAGTACGACCTGACGGGTCGCACCGTGGTGCTCTACGCCGGCAACGTCGGCATGTCGCAGTCGCTCGACCTGGTGGTGGAGGCCGCACGCCGGCACCGCGACCGCGACGACGTGGTGTTCGTCATCAACGGCGGGGGGTCCGCCCTCGAGGGGCTGCGGGAGCAGGCGGCGGGGCTGGACAACCTGCGCTTCGTGGGGATGCAGCCACGGGAGCGCCTGCCCGAGGTGCTCGCCGCGGGCGACGTGCACCTGGTGCCGCTCAAGCGGGGCCTGGCGCGCTCCAGCGTGCCGTCCAAGCTGTACTCGATCCTGGCCGCGGGTCGGCCGGTGCTGGCGAGCGTCGACCCGGGCACCGAGGTCGAGCGCACGATCGAGCGCGCCGGTGCCGGCGTGGCCGTGCCGCCCGAGGACCCCGAGGTGTTCACCGAGGCGCTCGACGCCCTGATCGGCGACCCCGACCGGCGGGCCCGCATGGGCGCGGCCGGACGCCGCGTCGTCGAGGGCTGGGTGTCGCCGAGCGCCGTCGGTGGGGCCTACGAGCAGCTCTTCGAGCAGGTCGCGCACCGCCGTCGCCGGCGCTGAGCCCCGCCGTCACCGGCGCTGAGACGCCGACGACCCCGTGCCTGACAGGGCTCCCGGGCAATCCCCGCCCCGGTTCGGCCGACGGGGACCTGGCGACTACCCTCTCGGTGCGTATGGGTAAGGCGTCGTCCGCGAAGAAGATCAAACGCGTCCAGCAGGCCGGTGTCAGCCGGGCGCCCGGCCAGCGCCGGAACATGGGGTATCCCGCGCTCATCGGCGGCATCATCGTCGTCGGCCTGGTGCTCGTGTTCTTCGCCCGTGGCCAGCGCGAGGCGCAGGCCACCGAGGCGCCCGTCGCCAACCAGGACCACTGGCACGCCGCGTTCGGCATCGACATCTGCGGCCAGTTCCAGGAGAACGTCGCCGACGTCGGCCCCGACGCTGTCGGCATCCACACCCACCAGGACGGCCTGATCCACATCCACCCGTTCGTGGGCGCTGCGGCGGGCGACCGCTCGACCTTCCAGCTCTTCGCGGACCAGATCGGCGTCGAGCTCGGCGACGACTCGTTCACGCTGCCCGACGGCACGACCTACACCAACGGCGATCCGTGCACCGACGCCGACGGCAAGGAGACCGAGGGCCGCGTCGCGCTGTACGTCTGGCCGCCGCAGGCGACCGACGCGACCGATCCCGAGATCATCACCTCGGACATCGGCGCGACCCGCTTCAGCGAGGACGGCCAGGCCTTCGTGCTCGCCTTCGTCCCGAAGGACGCGGACGTCACCCTGCCGCCGTCGCTGCCGGCGCTGCAGGCGCCGAGCGACCTCGAGAACCCCTCGGAGCAGGGCTCGACGGACTTCACCACGACGGTCCCCGGCGGCGCGGCCACCGAGACCACGGTCGCCGGTGACGCCTCGACCACCACCATCGCCGAGGGCGGCGACGCCGAGACCTCGACCACGGTCGCCGGCGGCTGACCCACATGCGCGCTGTCGTCCTCGTCGGCGGGTTCGGAACCCGCCTGCGTCCGCTCACCCTGAGCGCCCCCAAGCAGATGCTGCCCGTCGGTCGCACGACGATGCTCGAGCGCGTGGTGTCCACGCTCGGGTCCTTCGGCGTGACCGAGGTGATCCTGTCGCTGGGGTACCAGCCGGACGCGTTCCGTGACGAGTTCCCCGACGGCCGCTGCGCCGGGGTCGACCTGCACTACGCGGTCGAGCCCGAACCGCTCGACACCGCCGGTGCCATCCGCTTCGCCGCCGAGTCCGCCGGGGTGGACGAGCGGTTCCTCGCGGTCAACGGCGACGTCCTGACCGACCTGGACATCTCGGCGCTCTGGGCGGCGCACGACGGCTTCGGCGGCGAGGCGACGATCGCCCTCACCCCGGTCGAGGACCCGTCGCGCTACGGCGTGGTGCCGATCGACGCCGAGGGTCGGGTCGAGGCCTTCATCGAGAAGCCCGAGCCGGGGACCGCGCCCAGCAACTGGATCAACGCCGGCACCTACGTGCTCGAGCCGTCGGTGCTGGAGCGCATCCCGACCGGCCGCAAGGTGTCGATCGAGCGCGACACCTTCCCCACGCTGGTGGCGGACCGATCGCTCTTCGCCGTGCACTCCGACGCCTACTGGATCGATGCCGGCACCCCCGCCGCGTACCTCCAGGCGCACCTCGACCTGCTCGACGGCGTGCGGGGCGCGTTCGAGGTCGGCATCGACCCGACGGCCCGCGTCGACCCGGACGCCAAGGTGATCCGCTCCGTCGTCGGTGCCGGCGCCGTCGTGGCGGCGGGCAGCGAGATCGTGGACTCGGTCGTCATGGGCGGCGTGCGCGTCGCCTCGGGCACGCGCATCGAGCGCGCGATCGTCGGCGGTCGCTCCGCCGTCGGGGAGTCGTCGGTGCTGCGGGAGCTGACGGTCGTCGGGTACGACCAGGACCTGCCGGCCGGCACGGTCGCCTCGGGGGACGTCTTCCCCGCACGCGACACCTGGTGAAGTCGGTCGTCGCCGCGTCGCACGCGGCCGTGCGAGAGGGATGGATGGGATGAGAGCACTCGTGACGGGTGGGGCCGGCTTCATCGGCTCCAACCTGGTCGACCGCCTGCTGGCCGAGGGCCACGCAGTGGAGGTCGTGGACAACCTGTCGAGCGGCCGGCTCGCCAACCTGGCCGATGCCCGGGCCGACCGCGACCACGAGTTCTCGTTCCACCAGATGGACATCTGCGACCCCGCGGTGTCCGAGCTGATCGAGCGCCGCCGCCCGGACGTGATCTTCCACCTGGCCGCCCAGATCGACGTGCGCGTCTCGGTGCAGGACCCGGCGCTGGACGCCCGCATCAACGTGCTCGGCACGCTGAACGTGCTCGAGGGCGCCCGCCGCTCCGGCGCGCGCAAGGTCGTCTTCGCCTCGTCCGGCGGCACGATCTACGGCGTCGTCGACCCCGAGGACCTGCCGGTGACCGAGGCGCACAGCCAGCACCCCGTCGCCCCGTACGGCGTGTCCAAGAAGGTGGCGACGGACTACCTGCACGCCTACCGCGAGCTGCACCAGCTCGAGTACACCTCGCTGGCGCTCGCCAACGTCTACGGCCCACGCCAGGACCCGCACGGCGAGGCCGGCGTGGTGGCGATCTTCGCCGGGCGGCTGCTGAAGGGCGAGCCGTGCACGATCTTCGGCGACGGCGCGCAGACCAGGGACTACGTCTACGTGGACGACGTCGTCGACGCGTTCGTGCGGGCGGCCGAGCGCGGCAGCGGGCTGACCTGCAACATCGGCACCGGCATCGAGACCTCGGTCACCGAGCTGTACCGCACCATGGCGGACAACGCAGGCGTCGCCGCGGACGCCGAGCACGCGCCGGCCCGCCACGGCGAGCTGGCGCGGTCCTGCCTGGACGCAGGACGCGCCGGGCTGCACCTGGGCTGGAAGCCGTTCACCGACCTGTCCACCGGGACGGCGGCGGTGCTCGACTTCTTCCGCGACCGCACCGACTGACGACCGCACCGACGATCGGCGCGCGTGCCGACCGGGCACGGACTTCGTGGTCTCGCCGCGCGACCGTATGATCTGACGACCCGTCAGGTCGGCGGGCGAGCAGGCCGACGGCGTGGTGCACGCCCGGCCGACAGGGGGTGCACGACGTGGAGCGTTTCAGCGACAAGGTGGTCCTGATCACGGGCGCGGCGTCCGGCATCGGCCGTGCCACGGCCGAGCGCCTGGCCGCCGAGGGGGCGACGCTGTCGCTGAGCGACGTCAACGCCGAGGGTCTGGACGAGACCGCCGAGACCTGCCGGTCGGCCGGCGCCACGGTGCTGTCGATGGTGTCGGACGTGTCGGACGAGGCCTCGGTCGCCGACACGGTGGCGTCGACGGTCGCCGAGCACGGTCGCATCGACGTGCTGTGCAACGTGGCCGGCATCCTCCAGTTCAAGGACTTCCGCGAGACGACGCTGGACGACTGGAACCGCATCATCGGTGTGAACCTGACCGGCACCTTCCTGATGTGCCGCGACACCCTCCCGCACCTGCTCGAGGTGCAGGGCAACATCGTGAACATGGCCTCGACCGCGTCGCTCGCCGGGCACCCGTGGACGGGCCCCTACTCGGCGTCCAAGGGCGGCATCCACGCGCTGACGATGGGTCTGGCGGTCGAGTTCGGCAAGCAGGGCGTGCGCTCGAACTGCGTCGCGCCCGGCTCGATCAACACGCCGATCCAGAACGCGTTCACCCTGCCGGAAGGGGCCGACGCGAAGCTGCTGCACCGCATCATGCCGCTGGACCGGATGCGTGGCCCGGAGCAGATCGCCTCGGCGGTCGCCTACCTGGCCTCGGACGACGCCGAGCACGTCAACGGCACGATCCTGCGAGTCGACGGCGGCACACTCGCCTGAGCCCGGCACGCTCGCCTGAGCCGGCGCGGCGGCTGCGGTCGACTTGTCGGCGTCCGCTGCTCCGCCGGACCGCTCAGCCGGCGACGCGCTGCTCGCTGATCGTCCAGAGGTACTCGGCGGCGGCGCGGTCGCGCGCCCACGGTGCGGGCCGTCGGCGCCGGCACTTCACCCAGTAGTCGCCCGAGCTGCGGCCCGCGTCCGCGGAGCTGGCCACGTGCACGCTGGTGCGTGCACCCTGCTCGGGTGTGAGCAGGGCGAACTGCCCAGCGGCCAGCAGCCGGTCGTTGAACCCGTGCAGGTCGCCCTCGCGTCCGAAGCCGGAGCCGACCGAGCCGGGGTGCAGCGAGTGCGCGACGACGCCGGTGCCCTCCAGGCGCCCGGCGAGCTCGTTGGCGTGCAGGATGTTCGCCAGCTTGGACTGCGCGTAGACGAGCCAGCCGCGGTAGCGCTGGCGCCGGTCCAGGTCGGCCCAGTCGATGCCGTTCGGCGCCATGAGGTGGGCGACCGACGCGACGTTGACGATGCGCCCTGCCGGCGCCGCCTGGATCTGGGGGAGCAGGCGGTCGGTCAGCTCGAAGGGGCCGAGGTGGTTGATCGCGAAGGTCGCCTCGTGGCCCTGGGGCGACTCGGTGCGGGTGTCCTGGATGAGCCCGGCGTTGTTGATCAGCACGTCGATGCGGTCGAGGTCCGAGAGCGAGTCGGCGAACCGCCGCACGTCCTCCAGGTCGATCAGGTCGAGCGGGCGGCTCTCGACCAGGTCGCTGGCGCTGCGCTCGCGGATGTCGGCGACCGCCACCTCGGCCTTGGCCGTGTTGCGACAGCCCATCACGACCCTGGCGCCCGCACGAGCGAGCGCGACCGCGGTCTCGAGCCCGATGCCGCTGTTGCCGCCGGTGAGCACGACGACCTTGCCGTCCATGGGTTCGACCGGGGGAGCGGGACGACGGGCCATGGCCGGCGACGCTAGTTGCCGACGTCACCACCCCACGACGCGTCCGCCGGCGGGGCGGGGCGGTCGAGGATCGTGCGTGCAGGTGGTCGCTGTGCGACCGGATCGACGCACGATCGGTCGGGCGGTGTCGGGTGAGTTGGATCGTGCGTGCAGGTGGTCGCTGTGCGACCGGATCCACGCACGATCCTGCCGGCGGCGCGCGGTCGACCTGCTCCTAGCGGAAGAGGTCCTCGTGCGGCGCCCGGACGAGGTGGGTCAGCACGCCGGCGCGCTCGCCGTCGTCCAGGAACGCCTCGGGCTGCACGCCGCGCACGATCGCGACCGGCACTCCCGTCGCCTTGCCCATGACGAGCTCGGCCGCGCCGGCGATCTCGTCGACCACGGCGACCTCGGTGACCTGCAGCTCACGTCCGTACGCGTCCTCGGTGCCGCGCAGGTCGAGCACCGGTCGCAGCCCCGCCGAGCCGATCGCCACGTCGGTCACGCCCCGTCGCCAGGTGCGACCGAAGGTGTCCGACACGATCACGCCCACCGTCGCTCCGGCGCGGGCGCGCAGGCCGTCGCGGATGCGACGGGCCGAGCGGTCGGGGTCCTCCGGAAGGAGCGCCGCCTGACCTCGTGCGACGTTCGAGAGGTCGATGCCGGCGTTGGCGCACACGAAGCCGTGCTTGGTCTCGCTGATGATCAGGTCGCCACGGCGCCGCAGGATGCGCACCGACTCGCGCTCGACGAGCGGCTTGTGGCTCAGGGGGTCCTCGGGGTCGACCTCGGCCATCGCGCCCTCGGCCTTCGAGACCACCTTCTGCGTGACGACGACGACGTCGCGGTCGCGCAGCTCGTCGCCCTGCGCCGCGACCGCCTCGGCGATCAGACCGGCCAGGTCCGCGGCGCGCTCGACCTCGGGCAACCCCTCGACCGGGATGAGCTCGATGCGGTGCATCCGGCGACCGCCGCCAGGCAGGTGCGGGCCAGGGCGGCGGCGGCCTCGCGGTCGCGCATGATGGTCGGGGCGACCACGCAGCGCATGCCCTCGGCCTCGACCGCGTCGGCGTGCTCGGCATCGACCTCGTCGATCACCAGCGTCGACGCGAGCGGTGCGTACCAGCGGGCGACGCCGACGACCGACGACTCGTGCCCGAGCTCCCGCAGCAGGCGGTCCGCCGGCCCCTTCAGCGCTGCGCCGCCGATGATCGGGCTGACGGCCACCGTGCGCTCCCGCGCCGCGACCACCGCCTCGCGCACGCCGGGGACGACGAGCAGCGGCTCGATCGACACGACCGGGTTCGACGGCGCGATGCAGAGCACCTCCGCGGTCGAGAGCGCGTCGAGCACGCCGGGGGCGGGTCGTGCCGCGCCGGCGCCCTCGATGCGGACCTCGTCGACGGCGACCTCGTGGTGCTCGCGCACGAAGTACTCCTGGAAGCTGAGCCGCCGTCCGTCGACCGTGCGCAGCGTCGTGCGCAGCTCGTCGTCGGTGACGGGCAGCACCGTCAGGTCCAGGCCCCAGGTGCGCACGATCTCGGCGGTCACCTGCGACAGCGGCGCCCCCGCGCGGCGTCGCGACGTGCGGTAGAGGTGGGTGCCCAGGTCCAGGTCGCCCAGGGCGAACCACCCCGCCGCGTCGTTCCCCACGTCGTCGGTGGGGAAGATGCCGTTGGCCTCGGCGTAGCGGTGGACCTGGCCCATCGCCTGCCACGTCTCGCCCGCCAGGCCCCAGCCGGTGTCGGGGTTGATGGACTCGGCGAGCGTGTAGGTGACGGTGTCCAGGTCCGGGCTGATCATCAGCCCGTGCAGCAGCGTGTCGTCGCCGACGTTGACCACGGCGGTCACGTCGTCGCCGGGCAGCACCGCCAGCACGCCGCCCAGGAAGCGTGCCGCGCCGCCGCCCCCCGCGAGTACGGTCACCCGCTGTGTCA
>JAFAFZ010000120.1 GCA_023423215.1 Actinomycetes bacterium | reverse complement strand
GGGTACGCCACCGTCGCGCCCGAGCCCGGGTCGCGCGCGGCGACCAGCCCGACGACCGCGCCCGTGACGTCCAGCACGGCGCCCCCGGACGACCCGGGTTCGGCCGGCGCGTCGATGACGAGCACCGAGGTGGTGCCGCCGTAGGCCTGGCGTGGCTCGATCGAGGTGACGCGCCCGGCGCGGCGCTCGGGATCACCTGCGGGGAAGCCCGTCACGTCGACCGGGTCGCCGGTGCGGGCGTCGGCGCCGACCGGACGGGTCGGGGCCACACCCTCGGGCCACTCGCCGGGATCGACGCGCAGGACGGCGGCGTCGCGGCCCTGCACCACCCCTGCGACGCGAGCGGTCACGTCGCCCGCGGGTGTGCGCACGACGACCGTCCCGGCGCCGGTGACCACGTGGGCGTTGGTCAGCACGACCGGCCCACGCGGACCCTGCACCACCGTCGCGCTGGCCTGCTTGGCGATGCCGCAGCCGTGCGCCGAGACCTCGAGGACCGCGCCCGGCACGTCACGCTCGAGCACCGCGCCGGCCACCTCGGCCCGGGGGGCCGGTGCCGGTGAGGTGGCCCCGACGGCCACGTGCGCGCCGGTGCCGAGCACCACGCCGAGCAGCGTGGCACCGGTGACCGCCAGCCACGTCGGTCGGGACCGATCCGATCCGCGCTCGTCCACCTCTCGACGGAACACCCGTCGCGCTCCGGGGACAAGTGGCAGATGTGCTCAGCCGCTGCTGCGCAGCTCCGACCTGCTCAGCTGCTGCGCAGCTCCGACCTGCTCAGCTGCTGCGCAGCGAGACGTACAGGTCCCAGACCTGGTCCACGGCGGCCGTCGCGGTCAGCGTGCCGGCGCGCACCTGGGCCTCGACATCGTCGAGGCGGGTGCCGATGCCCGGGTGCGAGCGCAGGTCGTCGCGGAGCCGGTCGTCCAGCATCGACCGCAGCCAGCGCACCTGTTGGGCGGCGCGCCGGTCGGCCAGCTCGCCGGTGGCGGTGAGCTTGTCGCGGTGGATCTCGACCTGCTGCCAGAGCTCGTCGAGCCCCTCATCGGTCAGCCCGGAGCACAACACGACCGGCGGCGACCAGGTCGGGGATGCAGGGGTCATGAGGTGCAGCGCGGCGCGGTAGTCGGCGGCGGCCAGCTCGGCCTTGGCTCGGTTGTCGCCGTCGGCCTTGTTGATGGCGATCATGTCCGCCAGCTCGAGCACGCCCTTCTTGATGCCCTGCAGGTCGTCGCCGGCGCCCGCCAGCATCAGGACCAGGAAGAAGTCGACCATGTCGGCGACGACCGTCTCGGACTGGCCGACGCCGACGGTCTCGACCAGCACCACGTCGAAGCCGGCCGCCTCGCACACGAGGATCGTCTCGCGCGTCGCACGGGTGACGCCGCCCAGCGTCGCGCCGGCGGGCGACGGACGGATGAACGCGTCCGGGTCGACGGCGAGCCGGGCCATCCGGGTCTTGTCGCCGAGGATCGAACCGCCGGTGCGCGAGCTGGTCGGGTCGACCGCGAGCACGGCCACCCGGTGGCCTCGCGAGGTCAGGTCGATGCCGAGCTGGTCGATGAACGTGGACTTCCCGACCCCGGGCACGCCGGTGATGCCCACA
Source organism: Actinomycetes bacterium (assembly GCA_023423215.1). Taxonomy (GTDB): domain Bacteria; phylum Actinomycetota; class Acidimicrobiia; order Acidimicrobiales; family Microtrichaceae; genus JAFAFZ01. Next base: position 2,719 of record JAFAFZ010000120.1, on the reverse strand, counting down.
CGACGTGCGCCACCGCTGTGGGGCAGCAGCCGCTCGAGCACCTCCTGCGCACGTCGGCGGTGCTCCAGGTTGCGGCTCTCGAGCAGCGTGATCGTGCGGGCGAGCGTCGCCGGATCGCTGGCGAGCACGCCGTCGACGTGCTGCTCGACGGTGAGGGGTCCGGCCATCGAGGGGGCAGGCTAGCGCCGCGCCCGGGCGGCCCCGGGAGCGGTGGGACCGCACCGGGACCACCTGCGCACGCCGTGGTCGACCACGACGCGTGGGCCAGCCGGACGCGGGCGGTGACCTAGGCTCTCGTGGCGTGACTGCTTGCTGGTGCGAGGAGGGCCCGCAGAGCCCGGCCACGCGGCGCGGCGCCGACGCGCGGCGCGACGTCGGCGACCTGCGGCCGTCGGTCCCCGAGCGATGAGCCGCCGCACCAAGGACGAGCGCAAGGACGACTACCTGGACATCGGCGCCGCCCTCGTGGCCGAGTCGTCGTTGGCGGGTGGCACCGACGCAGGGCTCGCGCTCGCACACGTGAAGATCGCGGACGTCGCCGAGCGTGCGGGCGTCACCAAGGGTGCGCTGTACCACATCTGGGATTCGCAGGAGGCGTACTGGCGCGACCTGCTCCAGCACCTGATGGACGGCAACCGCCTCTTCGGCGCCGACCAGCTCGACGACATCGGCGCCCGTCTGAGCGCCGCGTCCGCCACGAAGCCGACGCTGCGGGACTACGCCAACGCCCTGTTCGACTCGATGTCGCAGGACCCCGCGTTCTTCGCACGCATCAGCCTGTTCTCGTACCTGCACGACGAGGCGGTGCGGGCGAACCTGGATGCGGAGTTCGTCGCGACGATCGACCGCATCGCGCCGGCGCTGGAGTCCGCGCTCGTCGAGATGCAGCGTCGCATCCGGGACGGCTCCACGATCATGGACTTCGCCGTCGCCGTCGCCGCACTGCTCGAGGGGCTGTGCCTGCAGTACCGCATCAGCCCCGAGCGCACGCCGGACGTGCCGCTCGGCGGCGAGGCGCGCTGGTCGCTGTTCGCCGCGTCGGCCGAGGCGCTGCTCTACGCGTACACGGTGCCGTTGGCCGAGGAGCCGGCGGACGCACCGGCGGCGGGTGACGTCCCCATCGACCTGACCCAGGCCGCGGAGCGGGCGAACCGGCTGAACGGCCAGGGGGACGATCGCTGATGCCCCGCCCCACCGCCGAGGACCGCCGCAAGGACTACCTGGACATCGGCGCCGAGATCGTCACGCAGTTCTCGGCCGAGGACAGCGCCGCGGCGACCGTCGACGCCCTGGCCAACGTGAAGGTCGCGGACGTCGCCGACCGCGCGGGCGTCACCAAAGGCGCCGTCTACCACGTGTGGCCCTCGCAGGAGGCGTACCGCAAGGACCTGCTCGCCCGCCTGCTCGAGCACAACCGGCAGAGCGGCGTGCGCGAGATGGGCGAGCTGCTCCAGGACACCGACCTGGTCGAGGGCGACCCGCGCGAGATCCTGCGACGCCACGCGGACTACGTGTTCGACACGCTGAAGGACGACCCGGCCTTCTTCGCCCGCTTCAGCTTCTTCATCTACGCGGCCAACCCCGAGGTGAGCGAGCTGCTCGCCCGCGGCGACGACGGGATCATCGAGGACTTCGGTCCGTACATCGAGATCTACCTGCGCCTCATCGGGCGTCGGCTGCGCGAGCCGTTCACCGTGGGGCTGCTGCTGACCTCGGTCAACGCGCTCTTCATGGGGCTCTGCCTGCGCTACCGCACCTCGCCCGAGCTGGTGGAGCCCACGGGCGAGGTGCCCGAGCACGGCATGTACGCGTTCGGCCTCGAGGCGCTCGTGATGCACTTCAGCGAGCCCCTGCCCGACCCCAGCTGACAGAGATGTCAACCGGCACAAGGGATCCGGCCGACGTGAGTTCGCGGCGAAACGCTCGTTCAGGACGGTTCTGTGGGTAGCCTCCCGTGGGTATGTCCACTCGTTCCGACCGCCCCGACGACAGCGAAGCCACGCGTGACCGACTGATCGACGTCACGATCCAGCTGCTCGACGCGCGCGGCAACCACGCCCTGCGGCTCGCCGACGTCGCTCGCGAGTCCGGCGTGGCGGTGTCCACCATCTACGCCCACTTCCGCGACCGGACCGACCTGGTCGCCGCGGCGCGGCTGGTCCAGTTCCGCTCGCACTCCGAGGGGGCGATCGACCGCCTGGCCGATTCGATCGAGCCCTCGCTGACCTCGACGGGCTTCGTCGAGTCCGCGGTGTGGCCGAGCCTGCTCGACCCCGACGACCCCGAGGCGCGCACCCGGCGCTGGGACCGCATCGAGGCCATCGCCGACTCCCGCCACATCCCCGAGCTGGCGAGCCAGCTCCAGGACCTGCAGTCGGCGCTGAACAAGCAGGTGGTCGAGCTGGTGCGACGTGGTCAGGACCTCGGCGTCGTCGACCCGTCGATCGACGCGTCCGCCCTGGCCATGCTGTCGCAGGTGCTGCGGCTCGGGCTGGCGCTGTGGGACATCTCCGGCGACACCCGCCCCGAGACCGAGGCGTGGGCGCGCACCGTCAACCACGTCTTCGCGTCGATCCTGCCCCACGGCATCCCGGCGAACGCGCCGGACGTCTGAGTCCGGACCGCGCGAGACCCCATCGGCGCGGCGCAGCTGCGCACCGCGGCGACCTCGACGTGTCGCAGAAGCCCGTCTGCGGGTCCCGCCGACACGTCGAGGTCG
>JAFAFZ010000116.1 GCA_023423215.1 Actinomycetes bacterium | reverse complement strand
TGAGAAAGCGCATGGCGGTGCCGGCGTTGCCGAGGAACAACGGCTGGGCCGGCAATTGCAGCGAGCCTTGGCTGGTGACGACAAAGGTGGTGTCGTCCGGCTCGTCGATGGTGACGCCCATCTGCCGAGGGGCGACCGACCGACCGGGACCGCCCGCACGGGCGTGGGACGGGGCATCGGACCTGCCCCCTGATCGGTGCTCGGAGGGTCGAGCGCCTACACTGGTCGAGTCGGGACCGCCACACGGGCGTGCTCGAAGCAAAGAGAAGAGAAGAAGTTGGCAACTGGAACCGTGAAGTTCTTCAACTCCGAGAAGGGCTTCGGCTTCATCTCGCGTGAGCAGGGCGAAGATGTCTTCGTCCACTACTCGAACATCCAGGGCAGTGGTTACAAGTCCCTGGAAGAGGGCCAGCGCGTGGAGTTCGACGTCGCGCCGGGGCGCAAGGGCGAAGAGGCCCAGAACGTCCGGGTCGTCTGAGCACCGGTAGTTCTCGATGGAGCCGCCGGCGTCTCGCCGGCGGCTCCGTCATTTCCCCGGCCGGGTGGGCGCAGTCGGCACTTCCGTCCCCCGCGGAGGTCCCGTCCGGGAAGCAGAGCGACGGCGAGCCGACGCCGAACGAAGGAGCACCAATGGGCGCGAGTCGAACCAGTTTCGAGAAGCTGCAGCGTGACCGGGCCAAGAAGGCCAAGGCCGCTGCCAAGCGCGACAAGCGTCTCGGTCTGACCCCCGAGGACGCACTCACCAAGGCCGCGGGCGACGAGTCGGTGGACATCTCGTCCTTCGCCGAGGGCCAGGAGATCCCGCCGGACCAGCTGCTGAAGATGGTCGCCGACCTGCACCAGCAGTTCGAGGACGACGAGATCACCTTCGAGGAGTTCGAGGATCGCAAGACCGAGCTGTTCGCCCTCCTGACCGTCGACTGACGGGTCGGGACCGGGCGGCGGTTCAGGACCGGACGCCGCCCCGGGTCATCGCCAGGACCTCGAGCGCCTCGTCGAGCTGCTCGGCGTCCGCCAGGCCCGCCTCCAGCACCACCTCCCGGACGGTCCGGTGCTCCCGCACCGCCGTCTTCGCCGCGGCCGCTGCCGCCTCGTACCCGATCAGCGGGACGAGCGCGGTCACCAGGGACGGCGAGGACTCGGCGTAGCGCTGCAGCACGTCGACGTTCGGGACGATCCCGTCGATGCAGCGGTCGGCCAGCAGGCGAGCGACCGAGGCGAGGATCTGGAGCGACTCGAGCAGGTTCCGGGCCATGACCGGCATCATCACGTTCAGCTCGAACGTGCCGGCCGCGCCGCCGAAGGCGACGGCCGCATCGTTGCCGATGACCTGCGCGACGACCTGCTGCACCGCCTCGGGCAGCACCGGGTTCACCTTGCCCGGCATGATCGAGCTGCCGGGCTGCAGGTCGGGCAGGTGGATCTCGCGCAGGCCGGTCGAGGGACCCGAGGACATCCAGCGCAGGTCCGTCGCCAGCTTGTTCAGGCTGACCGCGACCACCCGGCAGCCACCGCTCGCCTCGACGAGCGCGTCCTGGCCGCCCTGCGCCTCGAAGTGGTCCTCGGCCTCGGTGAGCGGCAGGTCCAGCTCGTCGGCGAGCCGCGCGATCACTGCGGGTGCGAAGCCAGGCGGCGCGTTCAGGCCGGTGCCCACGGCGGTCCCGCCGAGCGGTAGCGCGGCCAGCCGCGGCAAGGTCGCCTCGAGGCGGTCGACGCCGAGCGAGACGGCCGAGGCGTAGCCGCCGAACTCCTGCCCGAGCGTGATCGGCACCGCGTCCATCAGGTGCGTGCGGCCCGACTTCACGATGGTCGCGAACTCGTCGGCCTTGGCACGCAGGCTGCGCTCCAGGTGGCGCAGCGCCGGCACCAGCTCGCCGACGAGCGCTGCCGTCGCCGCGATGTGGATCGCCGAGGGGAACACGTCGTTCGAGGACTGGGACGCGTTGACGTGGTCGTTCGGGTGCACGTCGCGGCCGGCGATCCTGCTCGCGAGCGTCGAGAGGACCTCGTTGACGTTCATGTTCGACGAGGTGCCCGAGCCGGTCTGGAAGACGTCGACAGGGAACTGGGTCGGGTGCGCGCCGTCGAGCACCTCGGCCGCGGCAGCGACGACGGCACGTGCGACCTCGGGCGGGACGACGCCGAGCTCGGCGTTCACCTGGGCCGCGGCGGCCTTGATGCGCACGATGGCGTGGACCAGCGAGGGATCGACCTGGCGACCCGAGACCGGGAAGTTCTCGACCGCACGCTGGGTCTGGGCACGCCAGTGCGCCTCGACCGGGACGGCGATCTCGCCCAGGGCGTCGTGCTCGATGCGGTGCGTCGGCGCGGCGTCGGCCGCCTCCTCGCCGCGTCCTGTCGGGTCCTGGTCCTGGTCCACGTGGTCCTCCGTCCGTTCAGGGGCTGCGGGTGGCGCCGTCGGGGTCGCCCAGCGCCACGACGTCGGCGGCCGCCCGCTCGCCGGAGCGCACCGCCCCCTCCATGTACCCGTTCCACACCGGAGAGCACTCTGCTCCCGCCCAGTGGATGCGCCCGATGGGCTCCCGGAGGGCCGAGCCGAAGGCGGTCCAGACGCCGGGCGTGAAGTGGGCGCCGTAGCAGCCGCGGCTGAACTCCTCGGCCATCCAGTCCCGCTCGAGGTACTCGAGCGGCCGTCGGGCTTCGTCCCCGAAGTAGCGGGCGAAGCACTCCACGACCGCGTCGCGGCGCTCGTCCGGTCTGCGACGCGCCCAGATCCGGCCGTCGTTGGCCTCGAGGAAGCCCACGAGGATGCCCGGCGAGCCGGACGGCGGTGAGTTGTCGAAGGTGACCATCACCGGACCGGTGTCGGACGCTGCCTGGCCGGTCAGGCCCTGGTCGCGCCAGAACGGGCGGTCGTAGACGGCGTACACCTTGATGACGGATCCCGCGGGCAGACGCTGGGTGAGCTGGTCCCGCCACGACGGCAGGGCGGGCGCGTACTCGAGCCGTCCGGCCAGGGTCGGCGGCAGCGTCACGATCACCCGCCCGCCGGACCACGTCGCGCCGTCCCGGGTGTGCACGGTGACCCCGTGGTCGTCCTGCTCGATGCGTCGCACCGGCACGCCGAGGTGGACCCGATCGCCGAGGTCGTCGGCCATGCGTTGGGAGATCTGCGCCGTGCCGCCCACGACACGGTCCTGCTGCGCACCCCGGTCCACGGAGAGCAGCGACTCCAGGTCGGTGCCGGAGTGGGCGTAGAACAGCGCGTGCAGCAGGGACAGGTCAGCGCTCTCGGTCGAGAACACCGCCTCGGTCACGATGCGGAAGTACGCACGGCCGACCTCGGTGCGCAGGTTCGCCCGGATCCACGACTCGAAGGTCTGCGAGTCCAGATGCGCGGCGTCGGGCGCCCGCCAGGGCTCGTCGAGCGGGACCGACGCCGCGAGCGCGTTGAACCGCCGAAGGCCGCTGAACAGGTCGGCCAGCGCGAACGGGCTGATCCGGGGCACCGCACCCCTGTGGGCCTTCAGTCGGGCGAGCTTCCCCGCGAGCAGCGTCACGTGCTCGCCGGTGTTGTAGGTGGGGAACGTCGTCAGGCCCAGCTCGTCGACCAGCTCGTACATGCGGGTCTGCGTCGGGCCGATCCACTGTCCGCCGAGCTCGACGGGCGTGCCGTCCGCCGTCCTGCCCGCCTCGGTGCGACCGCCGACCCGGTCCCGCGCCTCGAGCACGGTGACCCCGTGGTCGTCCTGCTCGATGCGTCGCACCGGCACGCCGAGGTGGACCCGATCGCC
>JAFAFZ010000034.1 GCA_023423215.1 Actinomycetes bacterium | reverse complement strand
CGTCGAAGGTGCTCCGGGCGTCGGCGGTCTTCCCGGCGACGCGGGGCTGCTCGCCTCGATCTTCGGTGGCACCGATGCCCCCACGGTCGGCAACGGCGGCGACGCGGGCGCGAGCGGTTCGACCGGTCAGATCGGTTCGGCCGGCGTGATCTTCGGCAGCTGGGACAACGGGACGACCACCGAGACCCAGCACGTCGGCACGCCCGAGCCGACCACGACCACGACGCCCCCTCCGGCGGTCCCGGTGCACACCCCGGTCGCCATGGGCTGCTTCACCTCGGCGGCCGGCCAGGCGAGCTACGACACGAACAACACCGGCGCGACGGTGCTCGCGCCGCGGTTCGTCGCCCAGGGTGCCGACTTCACCGTCCAGATCACCCCGGACCCGGTGAACGTCCCCACCACGGGCGGCGGGTACAGCATCGGCAACCTGCGGAACCTGAGCGTGGCGCTCGCGGTCCCGTCCGGGGCCACGTTCGTGAGCGCGTCGCTCTCGGGCGGCAGCAACCTGGGCAGCGGCACCCCGACGGTGACGCAGTCGGGTGGCAAGGTGATCCTCAGCGTGCCCGGCCCGCTCACCCCGGGCAGCACGGCGATCCTGCCGAAGCTCGACGTCACCTTCATGGCGACCGGCGGGCCCGGCACGCTGCTCGAGACGAAGTTCGCCGGCACGTCGTACAGCAACCCGGGACTGACCTTCTCGGTGACGGTGACGGGGACGCCGATCGGCAACATCACGGCCACGTCGAACTGCTTCGCCTCGCCGAACCCGATCCTGAGCACGACCGAGATCAGCTGATCCGCTCGAGCTGAAGGGGACGACACGCGCGACGGCCGGGGGGTGCCCACCCTCCGGCCGTCCCGCGCTCGAGCGCCCGGCGACGCCCCTGTGGACGGTGCCGGAGTAGTCATCGGCTCCTCAACCGTCCTCCCCGCACCGGGCGACATCAGTCACAACCGTGCCGACCGCCCAGGTCTCAGGTCGCATCCGGCGACGCCGATGCTCCTCTCGTGCATGTCGTCCGATGGGTCCGGAGCCGCCTGCCGCGCGGCCGCGGCGTGCCCGCCGCCGTCTGGACCCGCCGCCACCGGGGACTGCTGATCCTGCTGACGGTGCAGTGCGTGGTGCTCGCGGTCGTGGCGGCCGTGACGGGCGCAGGACCGGTGCACGCGCTCGTCGACGTGCTCCCGATCGTCCTGGCCATCGCCGTCGCCAGGTCGACGGCGCTGTCGCCCCTGGTCCGCTCGACCGCGTGTGCCCTCGGGCTGGTCGTGTGCTCGGCGGTGCTCGTGCACCTCGCCAGCGGCTTCATCGAAGCGCACTTCCACTTCTTCGTCATGGTGGCGCTGCTCAGCCTGTACCAGGCGTGGCTGCCCTTCGCCGTCGCCGTGGTCTTCGTCGCGCTGCACCACGGGGTGATGGGGGTGGTGTTCCCGACCGCCGTGTACAACCACGACGCCGCCATCGCGAACCCCTGGCTGTGGGCGCTGATCCACAGCGGGCTGCTGCTCGCGGCGTGCGCCGCCTGTCTCATCACGTGGCGCCTGAACGAGCACCAGGCGCTGCACGACGCCCTCACCGGCCTGCCCAACCGGGCGCTCCTCTCGGAGCGGCTGGAGGTGGCCATCGCGCGTTCGGGCACGGAACCGATCGCGGTGCTGTTCCTGGACCTGGACGACTTCAAGGGCGTCAACGACCGCGGCGGTCACGTCGAGGGCGACCACCTGCTCGACGAGGTCGGCCGACGCCTGCAACGGTCGGTGCGTGCCGGCGACCTGGTCGCTCGCATCGGTGGCGACGAGTTCGCCGCGCTGCTGCACGGGGTCGACGGCGATGCGGCCTCGGCGGTCATCGAGCGCATGAACCGCGAGATCGCCGAGCCGATCGACGTCGGTGGTCGCCCGGCCTGCGTGACCGCGAGCATCGGCGTCGCGCTCTGCAACGACCCGAGCGAGGATGCCGAGTCCGTGCTGAGCAAGGCGGACATGGCCATGTACGTGGCGAAGCGCCGCGGCAAGGCGAACCACCAGCACTTCACCCCAGCGGTGCACGACGAGCTGATCGAACGCCTCGAGCTGCAGGCCGACCTGCACGACGCGCTGGCAAAGGGCCAGTTCGTGCTCGAGTACCAGCCGATCCTGGACATCGGCGGCCAGTACGCGCGGGGCATCGAGACGCTCGTGCGCTGGCAGCACCCGACCCGTGGCCTCGTCCCGCCGACGACGTTCATCCCGTTGGCCGAGGAGAGCGACGTCATCGTGCCCCTCGGCAGCTGGATCCTGCGCCAGGCCGCCACGCAGATGGCGGAGTGGGTCCGGACCTCCGGCGAGCACGACGCCTACATCAGCGTCAACGTCTCCCCGCGGCAGCTGCGCCACGACCTGGCCGAGGTCGTGCACGACGTGCTGACCGAGACCGGCCTCGACCCCCGCCACCTGGTGCTCGAGCTCACCGAGTCGGCCCTCGTCGACGACGCCGCCGACGTCGGCGTGCTCGAACGCCTGCGAGCGTCGGGCGTGCGCATCGCGGTCGACGACTTCGGCACCGGCTACTCGTCGCTCAGCTACCTGCGCGAGCTGCCCATCGACGTCGTCAAGATCGACCGCAGCTTCGTCCAGGACGTCACCCAGGGCGGGACCGGCGAGGCCCTCATCGACGCGATCGTGCACCTGTGCGGCGCGCTCGACCTGCAGGTCATCGCCGAGGGCGTCGAGACCCAGACCGAGCTCGACGTCCTGCGCGACCTGGGTGTGCCGTCGGTGCAGGGCTTCCTCTTCGCCCGCCCACGCCCGGCGGACCAGCAGTCGCCGAGGTTCTCCGCGCCGACCGCGGCCGCCACGACCTCTGGCACCTGACCTTCCGACCGCTCGAGCGCCGCCGGCCGTTCACCCGGTGTGGACGACGACGTGACCGGGCCACTCGTGCTCCACTGGCTCGGAGCACCACCGCGCCGCCGCGTCGGCGCGTGCCGAGCGACAGGAGCGATCGATGGCGACCACCTTCCCGAAGCTGCCCCCGCAGGAGTCGCTGCCGTTCCCGCCCAGGGGATCCGGGTCGATCGCGGGTCGCACCATGCAGGAGTCGGTGTACTCGCCCCTGCCCGAGCCGCAGCGCCTTCCAGAGGACGCACCCAACATCCTCGTGATCCTGGTCGACGACGCCGGCCCGGGCCTGCCGTCGAGCTTCGGCGGTGAGGTGCGCACCGACACCCTCACGAAGGTGATGGGCGAGGGCATCAGCTACAACCGCTTCCACACCACCGCGATGTGCTCGCCGACTCGTGCGTCGCTGCTGACGGGTCGGAACCACCACCGCATCGGCAACGGGCAGATCGCCGAGCTGGCGAACGACTGGGACGGCTACTCCGGCCACATCCCCTCGAGCACCGCCCTGGCGGCCGAGGTGCTCACCGAGTACGGCTACTCGACCGCGGCGTTCGGCAAGTGGCACAACACGCCGGCCGAGGAGACCACCCCGGCGGGGCCGTACGACAACTGGCCGACCGGGAAGGGCTTCGAGTACTTCTACGGCTTCCTGGCGGGCGAGGCGTCGCAGTACGAGCCGAACCTGGTGCGCAACACCACCAGCGTGCTGCCGCCGAGGACCCCCGAGGAGGGGTACCACCTGTCCGAGGACCTGGCGGACGACGCGATCCGCTGGCTGCACGAGCACCGCGCGTTCCAGGCCGACAAGCCGTTCTTCATGTACTGGGCCAGCGGCTGCCTGCACGGCCCGCACCACATCATGAAGGAGTGGGCGGACCGCTACGCCGGCGCGTTCGACGACGGCTGGGACGCCTACCGCGAGCGGGTGTTCGACCGGGCGAAGGCGCAGGGCTGGATCCCCCAGGACGCCGAGCTGACCGACCGCGACCCGACGCTCGCCGCGTGGGACGACCTGCCCGAGGACGAGAAGCCGTTCCAGCGGCGGCTGATGGAGGTCGCCGCCGGCTTCGCCGAGCACGTCGACGTGCAGATCGGCCGGCTGCTCGACGAGGTCGAGGCGCTCGGGTACGCGGACAACACCCTGGTCCTCTACATCTGGGGCGACAACGGGTCCTCCGGCGAGGGGCAGAACGGGACCATCTCGGAGCTGCTCGCGCAGAACATGATCCCGACCACGGTCGACATGCACATCGCAGCGCTCGACGAGCTGGGCGGCCTGGACGCGCTCGGCTCGCCGAAGACCGACAACCAGTACCACGCGGGGTGGGCCTGGGCGGGCAGCACGCCGTACAAGGGCATGAAGCTCCTGGCGTCGCACCTGGGCGGCACCCGCAACCCGATGGTCGTGCGGTGGCCGAAGCGGATCGAACCGGACCCGGTGCCGCGCACGCAGTTTCACCACTGCAACGACCTCGTCCCGACGATCTACGAGGTCATCGGCATCACGCCGCCGCGGGTCGTCAAGGGGGTCGAGCAGCAGCCGCTCGACGGGACGAGCTTCGCCTACACCTTCGACGACCGCGACGCGGACGGTCGGCTGCTCACCCAGTACTTCGAGATCATGGGCTCCCGGGCGATCTACCACGACGGCTGGATGGCCTCGGCCTTCGGACCGCGCATCCCCTGGGTGCCCGGTCGCCCAGCGGGCATCGACGACTGGACGCCCGACGCCGACTCGTGGGAGCTGTACCACCTGGACGAGGACTGGACGCAGGCGAACGACGTCGCGGCGCAGCACCCCGACAAGCTGGCGCAGCTGAAGGAGGTGTTCGCCATCGAGGCGGCGCGCAACAGCGTCTACCCCGTCGGCGGCGCGCTGTGGGTGCCGGTGTTCCACCCCGAGCTGCGGATCTCGACGCCGTACCGCGAGTGGACCTTCGCCGGTGACGTCGTGCGCATGCCCGAGTTCTGCGCACCCGCGCTGGGCAACCGCGACAACACCGTGACCATCGACGCCGAGCTGCCCGAGGGCGCCAGCGGGGTGCTCTACAAGCTCGGCGGCGCGGGCGGCGGGCTGACCTGCTTCATGGACGGCGGCCAGCTCTGCTTCGAGTACAACCTCTTCATCCTGCAGCGGACCAAGATCCGCACGGAGCAGCCGATCCCGGCGGGCCGGCACACGATCACCATCGAGACCGTGTACGCCGAAGCCAAGCCGGGCGGCCCGCTCGACGTCACGATCTCGGTCGACGGTGCGCAGGTGGCGACCGGACGGGTGCCGATCAGCGCGCCGCTGCTGTTCTCGGCCAACGACTGCCTGGACATCGGCACCGCCCTCGGCAGCCCCGTGTCGTTGGACTACTACGACCGTGCGCCCTTCCCCTTCGAGGGCACCATCCACCAAGTGCACGCCCGCTACCACCACTGAGCCCGCCGCACCCATCCCACCCCGCCCCCGCACCACCCGGTACCACCCGCTTCTGTTCGTCGAGGTACGCCGATCCGGCGTACCT
>JAFAFZ010000019.1 GCA_023423215.1 Actinomycetes bacterium | reverse complement strand
CGTCACGCGCCGACCGGCACCTGGCCGCCCACCGGCTCGTGCACCCGGGGGACGACGACGGCTCCGACCGCTCCTTCGACATGGACCCCGATCCGAACCCCGAACGCAACGACCTCGACGGCTTCGTCGAGGTCGTGCCCGACGACCAGCTGCGGCTGATGTTCCTGTGCTGCCACCCGTCGCTCGGCCCGGACGCGCAGGTCGCCCTGGCGCTGCGGCTGCTGGGCGGGCTCGAGACCCCCGAGATCGCCCGGGCCTTCCTGGTGCCCGAGGCGACGATGGCGCAGCGCATCGTGCGGGCCAAGCGCAAGCTGCGCGACAACCACGCGCCGTACCGCATCCCGAGCCACGCCGAGCTGCCCGACCGGCTCGGCGCCGTGCTCGCGGCGATCTCGCTGATCTTCACCGAGGGCCACACGGCCACCTCGGGCGACGAGCTCGTGCGGGTCGACCTCTCGGCCGAGGCGATCCGCCTGGGTCGGGTGCTGGTCGAGCTCATGCCCGACGAGCCCGAGGCGCTCGGTCTGCTAGCGCTGATGCTGCTCACCGACGCCCGTCGTGGCGCACGGGTCGCCCCGGACGGCTCGATGGTGCGGTTGGCGGACCAGGACCGCACGCGCTGGGACGCCCGGCTCATCGCCGAGGGCCACGACCTGGTGCGCGCGTGCCTGCGTCGCAACCACCCCGGCCCGTTCCAGATCCAGGCGGCCATCGCCGCGGTGCACGCCGACGCAGCGACGGCCGCCGCGACCGACTGGTCCCAGATCGTGGCGCTCTACGACCAGCTGCTGGCGCAGCGTCCCCACGCAGTGGTCGCGCTCAACCGCGCGATCGCGGTGGGCGAGCTGCACGGGCCCGAGCAAGCCCTGGCCGAGCTGGACCCGTCGGTGCTGGAGGCGCTCGACGACTACCAGCCGCTGCACGCCGCCCGCGCCGACCTGCTGGCCCGAGCCGGTCGCCGCGGGGAGGCGAGGGCCGCGTACGACCGCGCGCTCGAGCTGACCACCAACCCGGCCGAGCACGAGTTCCTGCGCCGCCAGCGCGCGACCGTCGAGCGGGCCGGCGACCGCTGAGCGCGCGGATCGACGACGGCGCAGAGCCAGGTTCTATTCGTCGAGGTACGCCGTTCCGGCGTAGCTCGACGAACAGAACCGGGGAGTCGGAGTCGGTAGAGCGGTCAGAGCCGGCCGAGCACGTCCTGCAGGTCGGTGCGGAAGCTGCGCAGCTCGTCGCGGTGCCGTCGCGAGAGGGCGGCCAGGATGCGATCGCCCTCGGGTGTCAGCTCGACGAGCTGACGGCGGTGATCAGCAGCGTCGACCTCGGTGCGCACCAGGCCCGCGTCGACGGCGCGACCGACGAGCTCGACGGTCGAGTGCGTGCGCAGCAGCAGCGAGCCCGCCAGATCCGAGACGGACGGCACGGCGTCGCCCGACCAGCCCTTCACGGCCAGCATCAGCTGGTGCTGCGCCGGCGTGATGCCCTCGGCCTTGGCTGCGTCCTCGGAGAAGCGCAGGAAGACGCGCAGCTGACGGCGGAACTCGGCGAGCGATCGGTAGTCGGCGTCGGTCAGCGGGCGATCGCTCATCGCGCTCAGTCTTCCTGGTCGGAGCCCGCCCCGGCGTCCCCCGCACGGGTGCCCACGAGCGGTCCGCGGGAGCGCTGCGTCTCGATCAGGTTCACCCGGGCCGAGAGCACGACGGCGACGACCGCGGCGATGAGCGTGACCGGCAGCAGCGACAGCCCGGCGATCTCGGTCACGACCAGCGTCGTGCCGACCGGGGTCTTCGTGACCGCGACGCAGATCGCCACCATGGCGCAGGCGGTCAGCACGGTGCCGTCGATCGACGGCACGAACGCGTGGGCGAGCTGGCCGAGCGTCGCCCCGATGAAGAACAGCGGGATGATGAAGCCGCCCTTCCAGCCGGCCGCCAGGGTCACGGTCGTACCGGCGAACTTCGCGAGCGCCGCGACGGCGAGCACGCCGACGGCGACGCGGGCGTCGAGCAGCGACTCGAGCTGCGTCTCGCCGAAGGTCAGGGCGTAGGGCGACCACAGCCCCAGGGCGCCGAGCGCCACGCCGCCCAGGACGTAGCGCAACGAGGTGGGCACGGGTGCGAGCAGGCGGCGCAGCAGCCCGACGGTCGCGGTGAACGCGACGGCCACGACGACGCCCGCCACGCCGACGAGCGCGGCGACGGCCAGGTCGTCCAGCCCCAGCGGGCCGAAGTCGGCGAACTGCCAGATCGGCTCGATGCCCAGCCCGCTCAGGCCCAGGAACACGACGTAGCCGCAGAGCGAGCCGACCAGCGCCGGGACCAGCGCCTCGTAGTACTGCAGACCCCGGCGGTGCAGGATCTCGAGCGCGAAGAACGCCGCGCCGAGCGGTGCGCCGAAGAGCACCGTGAAGCCGGCCGCCATGCCCGTGATCGTCAGCACCCGGACGTCCGCGGCCGAGCGTCCCGCCCGGGTCGCGACCGAGGTGCCGAGCGTGCCGGTGGTCTGCACGAGCGGCGCCTCCGGTCCCATCGCCGCGCCGGCGGCGACGCACAGCAGCGACGACGGCACCAGCGACCGCAGGCCCCGAGCGCTCTCCGCACCGCCCAGGACGTGGATGTTGTCGACGAGCAGCTCGACGTTGCCGGTCTCACCGCCCAGCCGTGTGATGACCGCGACCGCCACGCCCACCGCCGTCAGGATCGCCGCCTGGGTCCAGGCGCCGTGGTGCTCGGGTCCGAGCACGTGCTCGAGTCCGTGCAGCGCGGCGACGTAGGCGGCGCCGACGAGGCCGCCGAGCGCGCCGACCAGCACGGTCGGTCCGGCGAGCCCGTCGCGCAGGCGCACGGACGTCGTGGAGAAGAGGTCACGGAGGGGGGTCGCGAACATCGGAGATAGATCGTAGCACGATGTATTGGCGGTCCTCGCTGTCGCATCCGTCACCCAGCACCCCGCCCTGCATGCGCCGCCCCGCCTCGTTCTGTTCGTCGAGGTACGCCGGAACGGCGTACCT
>JAFAFZ010000524.1 GCA_023423215.1 Actinomycetes bacterium | reverse complement strand
GGTTGTCGAGGTACTGCTGCACCGCCGGCCACTGGTCGGCCTCTTCAAACGGGTGGAACGCGGTGCGCACGATGGACTCCTCGCCCGCCGTGCCCGCGGTCTCGATGAAGACGTCGTCGTAGAGGTTGGCCTCGTTCAGGAAGACGCCGTCCCAGCCCTTCTCACGAAGCACCTTCACCAGCGAGGCCGCGTTGCCGGGCTCGCCGATCCAGTAGATGGAGGTGGCGCCCGAGTCGATCACCTTCTCGGCGTAGGGACCCCAGTCGCTCACGACCAGGCCGTAGGTGACGGGCTCGAGGTTCTCGATGCCGCCCACCTCGGCGACGGTGGCGTCGAACTGGATCTTCGTGGCCTCGAGCGAGGGCAGGTCCTTGGAGTAGACGACGACCGTCTTCTTCGACTCCTCGGGGTACAGCTCCTTGAAGTCGATGATCCACTGCGCCGACTTCGCGTTGGCGGGGTTCGGGACGGGCTGCACCTGGCCGTTCGACAACGACTTCTCGACCGAGACCGTGAAGCCCGGGATGTCGATCAGGCCGCACTCGTGGAAGTCCGAGCCGGCTTTGCCCGAGAACTCGAGGTTGTCCATCGCGAAGCCGCCGCCCACGAGGGCGAACACCTCGGTGCAGGCCTTGGTCATCGCGGCCTCGACGTTGAGCACGCCGCCGTCGATGTCGACCGGCTCGAGCGGGACGCCCTGGATGCCGCCCTGGGCGTTGCACCACTCGGTGTAGGCCACTGCGGCGTCCCAGAACTCGGCGTTCAGGCCGGGGCGGATGTCGGAGTTGCGATCGTTCGGCACACCGATCTTCAGCGTGTCGGTCGAGGGCCCCTCCCCCTCGGCGACGCTCGCCTCACCCTCACCGCACGGCGACTCGAGGTCGCCCCACATGGCGACGTCGTCCCCCTGCGCCACCGTCGTCTCGGAGCCCCCCTCCGATTCGTCGGTCGCGCTGTCGCTGCCTGATGCACCGCACGCGGTGGCCAACACCGCCAACGTGCACAACAGGACGGCCAGTGATCGCTTCAATCTCGTTCCCCCTGGATCGACCGCCGCACCGCTGAGCGGCTCGGCGACAACGGATGTCGTACGGATCTGACGCCGCGTCAGGTGCTGTGTTCTAGCACGTCGGGACTCCGCGTGACGCACGGCACGCCGAGCGGGCCCCGCCACGCCACGTCGGTCGCACGTCGCCCGGTGTGTCCGCAGCCATCGGTTTCTGACAGAGTGTCAGAAGCGGAACGTGTGCTCGTTCCGCGCGACGAACTGCTCATCGCCACGACGGCCGGTGGGGAGCGTGCGAAGGTGCCGCCGTGGCCGCCGGACGACCGGCACCGCATCGCCGACCCGCTGCGAGAGACCCGACCGGGGGAACGACCATGGACCTGATCATCCGCAACGCGACCATCCTCGACGGGACCGGCGCCCCCGCCCGCGTGGGCGACGTCGGCGTGACCGACGGACGCATCACCACGCTGGCCGAGGGCGGCACGCTCTCCGACGACGGCGCCCGGGTGATCGACGCCACCGGCCTGATGCTGACGCCGGGCTTCGTGGACCCGCACACCCACTACGACGCCCAGCTGTTCTGGGACCCGACCGGCTCCCCGTCGAACGTCCACGGCGTCACGACGGTGATCGGCGGCAACTGCGGCTTCACCCTCGCTCCCCTCGCCCCCGGCGACGGGGACTACACCCGCCGCATGATGGCCAAGGTCGAGGGCATGCCGCTGCTCGCGCTCGAGACCGGCATCGAGTGGGACTGGTCCACGTTCGAGGAGTACCTCTCCCGACTGGACGGCAGGCTCGGCCTGAACGCCGGCTTCCTCGTCGGGCACTGCGCGCTGCGCCGCAAGGTGATGGGCCCCGCCGCGGTCGAGGGCGAGGCCACCGAGGAGCAGGTCGCCGAGATGAAGGCGCTGCTCGCCGAGGCGATCGAGGCCGGCGGCCTCGGCTTCTCGACGACGCTGGCCCGCACGCACTCCGACGGCGACGGCAAGCCCGTCGCGTCGCGCTGGGCCTCGGAGTCCGAGCTGCTCGAGCTCGCCGGCGTCGTGTCCGAGCACGAGGGCACCACGCTCGAGTTCGCGTCCGACGGCTGCCTCGACGGCTTCAGCGACGACGAGGTCGACTTCATGATCCGCTTCACCAAGGCCGGCAACCGCCCGCTGAACTGGAACGTGCTGACGATCGACTCGCACGCGCCCGAGCGCTACCAGAACCAGCTCGCCGCGATGGACCGCTGCCGCGAGGCGGGCGCCAAGGTCGTCGCGCTCACGATGCCGGTGATCGTCGGCATGAACATGAGCTTCCTGACGTACTGCGCGCTGAACATGATGCCGGACTGGGGTCCGATCCTCGGCCTGCCCGTCGACGAGCGCATGGAGAAGCTGCGCGACCCCGAGACCCGTCGCTTCATGGAGGAGCGCGCCGCGTCGCCCGACGCCGGCGTGTTCGCCCGCCTGACCGGCTGGGACACCTACGTCATCGGGGACACCTTCTCCGAGGCGAACGAGGGACTGTCGGGCCGACGTGTCGGCGACATCGCCGCCGAGCGCGGCCGGGGCGCGTTCGACACGCTGCTGGACATCGTGCTCGAGGACGACCTTCGCACCGTGCTGTGGCCCGGCGCCACCGACGCCGACCCCGCCTCGTGGGAGCTGCGCCGCCAGGCGGGGGACCACCCCTCGGTGATGCTCGGCGGCTCGGACGCCGGCGCCCACCTGGACCGCATGCAGGGCGCCAACTACCCGACCCGGTTCCTGGCCGACTGCCTGCGTGGCCGCAAGCTGACGAGCGTCGAGCACGCGGTGCACCTGCTGACCCAGGTCCCGGCCGAGCTGTTCGGCCTGCGCGACCGCGGCGTCATCGCCGAGGGCGCCCACGCGGACCTGGTGCTCTTCGACCCCGAGTCGATCGAGTCCGAGATGCTGACGATGGTCGACGACCTGCCCGGCAACACGAACCGGCTCTACGCCGGTTCGGTCGGCGTGAACCACGTGTTCGTCAGCGGCGTCGAGGTCGTGCGCGACAGCGCACCGACGGGCGCGCTGCCGGGCTCGATCATCCGCTCGGGCACCGACACCGACACCGTCACCTCGAGCTGAGCCACCCGAGGCCGGCGCAGCCGGTCGTCGCCGCTCAGGTGGCGTCGCCCAGGCGGCGGCGCTCAGGCGGCGTCGACGGGCTGCTCGTCGGCAGCCGGCTCGCCGGTCGCTCCCCCGTCGTCGTCCGGCCCGTCGGCGGGGTCGGTCGCGGGCGGCGCGCCGTTCGTGCGACCGAACCGCGGCGCGAAGAGCGTGAACAGCAGCAGCGCCAGCGCGGCCAGTCCGATCGGGACGATGCCGTTGCCGCGGCTCGTGAACGCCGGGATGAGCACGAAGCAGGACAGGACCGCCGTCCACGCCCACAGGATCACGACCGTGCGGCGGTGGCCGTGGCCGAGGTCCATGAGCCGGTGGTGCAGGTGCTGCTTGTCCGCGGTCGCGACGCCCGTGCGCCGCTTCGCACGCCGGATGATCGCGAACACGAGGTCGAACAGCGGCACGCCCAGGATGACCAGCGGGATGACGAGCGGGGCGAAGAAGAACCACGACTGGCCCGAGAAGGGGTCGTCGGACTGGCCGCCGACCGCGACGGTGGACGCGGCGAGCAGCAGGCCGAGCAGCAGCGCGCCGGAGTCCCCCATGAAGATGCTGGCCGGGTTGAAGTTGAACGGCAGGAAGCCGATGCAGACGCCCGCGGTGATGATGGCGATGAGCGGGCCCACGTTCGTCGGATCGATGACGCCGACGTCGAGCAGCCGCCAGCCGTAGAGGAAGAAGGAACCCGCGCCGATCGCCACGATGCCGGCGGCGAGGCCGTCGAGCCCGTCGATCAGGTTCACCGCGTTGGCCATGCCCACGACCCAGAGCACGGTGATCAGCGCGGACATGTCGGGCGGCAGCACCGTGAACCCGAGGAACGGCACGCGGAAGTAGATGATCGTCAGGCCGACGAGGGTGAGCAGCGATCCGGCCAGGACCATCCCGGCGAGCTTGGCCGGCGCCGACACGTCCCGGATGTCGTCGATCAGCCCCGTCAGCCACATCACCGTCGCGGCGGCGACCACCCCTAGCACGTTGCCCGGCGCGTCGAACACCGGGGCGAAGTCGTCCATCTGCGACGCGACGGCGAGCGCCGCGAGCAGACCGATGAAGAGCGCCGTGCCGCCGAGGATCGGCGTGGGGGTGGCGTGCACCGTGCGGTCGCCCGGCTGCGCGAGCACGCCGGTGCGCCGCGAGAGCATCCGCAGGGGCGGGACGGCGATGGCGGTGGCGACGACGGCGACCGCCATCACGACCAGGTACGGCAGGGGTCCCACGACCGGCGAGGCTAGTGGACCCCGCGTCCGCGACCGGTCCTGCGGACCCGTGGGTCGCCGGTCCGCGTCCCGTCCACCTCCGCCCCGTTGCAGGTCCCGCACGGCGACGCTGCGTGGGTCGAACGTCACTCCCGGCAGGCAGTTTTGCCCGGTGACGGGAGGGTGGACGTGCTATAAACACCACAGGGAAGTACTGCATCGGCTGGGTCGGATGCAGAAGGTGACTGCGGGATCTGGGCGAGTACCGCGGTGGCCACCGAGGGATGGAGAAGTATGCACACGGAGCGTCTGTCCGCGCCCCGCGCGTCGTCTCGAACCACGATGCGCAACATCACCACCGTGCCCGAGGCACCTCGCCGCGAGCCGGTCGACATCGATCTCACACTCGAGGTCCTGCAGCGTGAGTTCGCGCCTCGTGCGACCGCGTCGCACGACCCCCAGGCGCCACGCCCGCGCCGCAAGCGCTTCGGCCTGAAGGCCCTGCTCGTCGCCGTCGACACGATCGCCGGCGCACTGGGCATCGCCATCTCGCTGTTCATCTTCTCGCTCGTGTCCGGCACCGAGCTCGGCGTCACGCTGCCCATCGCGCTCCTGTCGATCCCCGTGTGGCCGGCCGCCTTCGCGCAGCAGGGCCTCTACCACGCCCGCCACCTGGACCGCCGCACCGAGGAGCTGCGCCGCCTGGTCAACGCGGTGCTCGTGGGCACCGTCGGCATGGCCGCCATCTCGGTGCTCCTCCAGCGCGAGCTCTCCCGAGGCTGGCTGCTGCTCGCCGCCATCTCGGTGCTCGCCACGACCGCCATCGAGCGCGAGTGCGTGCGCCAGGTCGTGCGCCGCCGTCGTGAGTCGGGCCGCATGACCCGCCGCGTCGTGCTGGTCGGCAACAACGCCGAGGCCGAGGAGCTGGACCGCATGCTCTCGCGCAGCGCGGAGCTCGGCTACGAGGTCGTCGGCCGTGTCACCGACAACCCCGACGCCTTCCTCGCCGCAGACCTGGACGACGCCTCCGAGTCGTCCGACGGGCCCGTCTACCTCGGCGGCACCGACCAGGTGCTCGAGGCCGTCCGGGCCGCGGACGCGAGCGGCGTGATCGTCGCGACCACCGACATCGACCTGGACACGACGAACCGGCTCATCCGGAACCTCACCCGTGAGGGCATCTACGTCGAGCTGTCCTCGTCCATGCGCGACATCGCGACCCGCCGGGTCACGATCCGTCCGCTGGGTCGCTACCCCGTCATGGCCATCGAGCCGGTGACGCGCAACGGCTGGCGCACGGTCTTCAAGCGGGTGTTCGACGTGGTGGCTTCGACGGTCGCCCTGATCGTCCTCTCCCCCATCTGGATCGCCGCCGCCATCGCCATCCGTGTCACCTCGGGCCCGGGCGTGCTGTTCCACCAGACCCGCGTCGGGCGCAACGGCCAGACCTTCACCGTCTACAAGCTGCGCACGATGGTGAACAACGCCGAGGACATGCTGCCGGACCTCATGGAGCACAACGAGGCCGCCGGCCCGATGTTCAAGATGAGCGACGACCCGCGCGTCACCAAGGTCGGCGGGTTCCTGCGCCGCACCTCGATCGACGAGCTGCCGCAGCTGCTCAACGTCATCAAGGGCGACATGAGCCTGGTCGGCCCCCGCCCGGCGATGCCGCACGAGGCGATCCAGTGGAACGACGACCTGCGGGAGCGCCTGCGGGTGCAGCCGGGCATCACCGGCAACTGGCAGGTGAACGGCCGCTTCACCGCCTCGCTCGAGGACTACCAGCGCCTCGACCTGTACTACGTGGACAACTGGTCCGTCGTGACGGACCTGGTGATCCTGCTCAAGACGATCCCCGCGGTGCTCAAGCGCAACGGCGCTGTCTGAGACCCGGGGTCACGGGCACCCGGAGCGCCGCGTCGCGGACAGGCGCGTGGCGATCCGGGGAAGCTGACCGGGCCCGGACCGCGGCACCCACGGG
>JAFAFZ010000505.1 GCA_023423215.1 Actinomycetes bacterium | reverse complement strand
GGGCAGCGCACCGCCGGCGCCGGCGCCGCCGACCAGCTGGGGCACGACGGGGGCGCCACCCGCGACCGTGAAGTTGATCGGGGTGAACAGCTCGTTCGTGGCGCTGGCCTTGCCGTGCGCCCCGATGGTGAACACGCCGCACTGGACCTGGAGGCAGTCGACCGAGCTCTGCGCACCGGTCATCACGTTCGTGAACGAGTAGGTCGAGCCGCGCACGATGACGCTGGTCGACCAGTTGCCGTTGCCGTCCATGTGGAACGGGGTGGCCTCACCCGACTCGCCGCCCGGGGTGAACGAGACCAGGCGGACCGTTCCGGTCCCGTCGTCGCGGGTCTCGGCGCCGCCACCCTCGCCCGGGTACGAGTAGGTGCTCCCGAACAGGCCCTGGGGCGTGGTCTCGGTGCGGTGGCTCGGGCCCCACTGGCCACCCGGCTGCACCCACCCGAAGAAGACGTAGATGCCGCCGAAGACCTGCGTCCCGCAGACGTGCGGCGGCAGCAGGTAGTTGGAGCCGACGATGTTCACGGTCGTCGTGGCCGCCGAGTCGAGCGTCGTCCGGTCGACCGAGAGGGTCGGCGCTGCCTGGGTGTTGCCGCACTGCTGCGCCGGAGCGACGGGGGCCGCGGATGCGGCGCCCGCAGCGGGGACCGCGAGCAGCGTCGCGACCAGGGCGAGCACGGTGGCGGCGAGCGCCGGGACGGCACGCGTGCGGGTGGACCGGCGGCGACCCGGTCCGGCCGGTGTGCGAGTGGTCCGTGTCCGCAGTTCGACCGAGTCGTGCATGCGCCGGATCTTAGGCACGCCTAATTCACTCCGCCAAGGCCACTGTCCAACGGCTGGACGCCAGGGCGTCACGGCCGTGCGGAGCCGACACCGGGACGCGGGTCGCGCAGGTCGGGCGCCGGCTCGCGCCACGGGACGACCAGGAGCTGGCCGGTGCGCGGGTTGCGCACGAGCTCGATGCGGCACTCGTAGACCTCGCCGAGCAGCTCGGCGGTCATGACCTCGTCCGGTGTGCCGACGGCGCGGACCCGGCCGTGCGAGAGGATGACGACGCGGTCCGCGTGCGCCGCGGCCAGTCCCAGGTCGTGCATGACCACGACGACGGCGTCCCCCTTCGCCGCCTGCGCACGGGCGAGCGCCAGCACCTCTTCCTGGTGTCGGATGTCGAGCGCGGCCGTCGGCTCGTCGAGCAGCAGGATCGGTGCCTGCTGCGCGAGCACGCGGGCGAGCGCGGCGCGGGCGCGCTCGCCGCCCGAGAGCGACATGTAGACCCGCTCCGCGAACTGCAGCACGTCGGTCGAGCGCATGACCTCGTACACGACCTGGTCGTCCAGGTCCTCCTCGTCCTGGCCCACCCACGGCGCGCGCCCCATGCGCACCGCCTGGAGCACCGTGAACGGGAAGCTCATGCCGACCTGTTGGAGCAGCACCGCCCGCCGCATGGCGAGCTCGACCGTCGTCCAGGAGCCGAGCGGTGCGCCGTCGATGGTGACCGTGCCGGTCGAGGGGTCGACGTCGCCCGAGAGCACCGACAGCAGCGTCGACTTGCCGGCGCCGTTGGGACCGACGAGCGCCAGGACCTCGCCCGCACGCACGTCCAGGTCGACCGCGTCCAGCACCGGGAAGCCGGCGAAGGTGACCGAGACCCCCTCGGCGCGCATCACGACCTCGCCCGGCGCGGCGCGCTCGACGCGACGCGGCGCACGACGGATCCCCAGGGCCAGGCTCATGCCCAACCGCCCGAGTTCCGGCGCTCGCGCCGCAGCAGCCAGAAGAAGAACGGTCCGCCGACGAGCGCGGTGAGCATGCCGATCGGCAGGTCCGCGTAGTCGACGGCGGTCCGTGCGACGAGGTCGGCGAGGACCAGCACGAACGCGCCGCCGAGGATGCTGGCGGGCACCAGCGCCCGGTGCGCCGGGCCGATGAGCATGCGCACGACGTGCGGCACGATCAGCCCGACGAAGGCGATGATGCCGGCGAAGGCCACGCCGGCCGCGATGAGCAGGGCGACCAGCACGATCGAGATCAGGCGCAGCCGCTCGACGTTCAGCCCGACGTGGCGTGCCGCACGCTCCCCCAGCGCGAGCAGGTCGAGCTTGCGTGCCATGAGCATCACGCCGAGCAGGCCGACGGCGACCAGCGGAGCGATCACCCGGACCGACTCCCAGCGGGCGCCGTTGAAGCTGCCGAGCTGCCAGAAGACGATCTGCTCGCGGGCCTGGGTGTCGCCCAGGAACACCGTGTAGGCGATGATCGCCGCGGTCACCGCGTTGACGGCGATGCCCATCAGCACGAGCGTCACGACCTCGGTCCTGCCGTCCGACCTGGACAGCGAGTAGATGAGCAACGTCGTGAACAGCCCGGTCGTGAACGCCACGAGCGGGATCGTGTAGGTGCCCACGAAGGTCCACTCGAACACGATGACCAGGCAGGCGCCGACGGCCGCGCCGCCGGAGACGCCGATGACGCTCGGCTCGGCGAGCGGGTTGCCGAACACTGCCTGCAGCACCGCCCCGGCACCGCCCAGGGCCGCGCCGACGAGCATCGCCATGACGACGCGGGGGAAGCGCACGTTCCAGAGGGCGGCCTCGCCCCGGGGGTGCGTCGGCATGGGACCGATGTCCAGGCCGAGGCGGTGCAGGATCGAGCCGAGCACCTCGTCCGGCGGCACGTGCAGCTGCCCGGTGCCCGCGGCGATGATCGCCACGGCCACGAGCCCGATCGCCAGGCCACCGATGAGCAGGGT
>JAFAFZ010000441.1 GCA_023423215.1 Actinomycetes bacterium | reverse complement strand
GCGCGCGTGCTCGCCGACATCGAGGGCCGCCGTGACCTGCTGGTCGCGTGGATGGCGGACCAGGGCGACTGGCTGGACTGGGTCGAGCCCGAGGGCGGCGTGGTGTGCCTGCCGCGCCTGCGAGCGGGCGGCGTCGACGACGTCGACGAGTTCTACCGGGTGCTCAACGCTGAGCACGGCACCTACGTCGGTGAGGGCCACTGGTTCGACACCGATCGGCGGCACTTCCGCCTCGGCTTCGGCTGGCCGCCGGTGCAGGAGCTGCGCGACGGCCTGGCGGCCCTGGCCGCCACCGCCGCCGCCGTGCACGCCTGAGCCGCGCGCGACCTCTGGGCGTTCCGCAACCGATCCGGTCGTGGAACGCCCGGAGTTCGGGCGGCTCGCCTCAGACGCGTTCGAGCGGGAAGGGCTCGCCGGGCGGCAGCGAGACCTCGATCGCGTCGCCGACGGTCACGGTCCCGCCCCGCAGGACGACGGCCATGACCCCGGCGCGACGGATCGGCTCGCCGTCGGGGTCGCGGTCGATGACCTGGGCGCGCAGGCCACGGCGGAAGCGGTCGATCTGACCGCACGGGTTGCGCAGGCCGGTGACCGCCAGCAGCACCTCCGGGCCGAGCCGCAGCACGGTGCCGGTCGCCAGGCCGAGCAGGTCGACGCCGCTCGTCGTGACGTTCTCGCCCAGGTCGCCGGGTGCGACCTCGAACCCGGCGTCCGCCAGCTCGTCGAACAGCTCGGACTGGAGCAGGTGCACCTGGCGCAGGTTCGGCTGCGTCGGGTCGGCCCTGACCCGGGACCGGTGCTGCACCGTCGCGCCGTGGTGGGCGTCGCCGACGACGCCCATGCCGGCGACCAGCTCCAGCGAGGCCTCGGCGGTCATCGAGAAGGTGTGGCCGCTGCTGCGGTGCAGTGCGGTCACCCGCGCGTCCGTGGCCATGCCCGAAGGGTGGCGGAACCGGCCGTCCTCCGGCCAGCGGATTCCGGCGGGCGCGCGGCGCCGGCCGGACCGCACGGCTGGCATCGATCCGCGTGAGCTGGACCACCGGCCCGAGGAGAGCGACCTACGGCCACGGGTGTCCGGCGCCGACTTGCGCCGAATGTGGGACGACGCGGCTCGCACGCCTTCGGCAGAAGCCGGCGTGAGGAGGCTGCGCCAGGTGGTCCGCTCCACCGCAGCGCAGCGCATGGCAGCTCAGTTGTCGTCGGCGGGCGGCTCGAACCGGTAGCCCATGCCGGGCTCGGTGACGAAGTAGCGGGGTGTCGACGGCTCGGGCTCGAGCTTGCGACGCAGGTTCGCCAGGTGCACCCGCAGGTAGTTCGTCTCGTCGTCGTACTGCGGGCCCCAGACCTCGTGCAGCAGCTGTCGCTGCGAGACCAGCCGGCCGGGGTTGCGCACCAGCTGCTCGACGAGGCCCCACTCGATCGGGGTGAGCCGGATCTCGTCGCCGCTCGACCCGTCGTCGCCGACCGCCACCCCCCGCATGGCGGCCAGGTCGACCTCGAAGTGCGGCGTGCGCACGACCGGGTCCGCGGCCTCGGGCCGGTGGCGGCGCAGCGCGGCGCGCATGCGCGCCAGCAGCTCGCCCATGCCGAACGGCTTCGAGACGTAGTCGTCCGCGCCGGCGTCGAGCGCCTCGATCTTGTCGGACTCCTCGCCCCGCACCGACAGCACGATGATCGGCACCTCGCTCCAGCCGCGCAGCCCCTCGATGACCCCGATGCCGTCGATGCCGGGCAGGCCCAGGTCGAGCAGCACGACGTCGGGGTGGTGGTCCGCGGCCATCACCAGCGCCTCTTCACCGCTGGCCGCCAGGTCGACCTCGTAGCCGCGCGCGGCCAGGTTGACCCGCAGCGCCTTGCGGATCTGCGGTTCGTCGTCGACGACCAGGACGCGGGTCACGAGGCGTCCACCTCGCGCTCGTGCGTCGGCAGCCGGAACGTCGCGGTCAGCCCGCCGCCGGGGGTGTCGTCCAGCTCGAGGCGGCCGCCGATCGCACGGGTGAAGCCGTGCGCGATCGCCAGCCCCAGACCCACGCCCGCCTGGCTCGACCGGTCGCCCAGTCGCTGGAACGGCTCGAAGACGTGGGTCCGGTCCTGCTCCGGGATGCCCGGACCGGTGTCCACCACGCGCAGGTGCACCTCGGCCACCTCGCCCGAGCCGACGGTCGCCGCCTCGATGCGGACCGGCACGCCGGCGGGCTGCACCGCCAGGGCGTTCGCGACCACGTTGGCGAGCGCCCGCTCGAGCAGCGCGCCGTCCAGGTCGACCAGGGGCAGGGTCTCGGGCACCGCCACGTCGACCAGGTTCGCATCCACCGCCAGGTTCGACAGCGATGCGGACACGACCTCTTCCAGGGCGGTGGGACGCGGCAGGACCGTCAGCGTCCCGGTCTGCAGCCGGCCCATGTCGAGCAGGTTGCCGACGACGCGGTCCAGGCGGTCGACCTCGTCGTCGATCGTGCGCAGGAAGACCTGCGTGTCGTCGTCGTCGAAGTGCACGTCCGGAGCGAGCAGGCTCGTGACCGAGGCCTTGATGCCCGACAGCGGCGTGCGCAGGTCGTGCGACACGGCCTGGAGGATGCCGGTCCGCAGCGCGTCCGCCTCGGCGAGCGCCGCCGCCGACGCGGCCTCCTGCTGCAGCTCGCGGCGGTCGAGCGCGGTGCGCAGCTGGTCGAAGAACGCGTCGACGACCTCGGGATCTCGATCCATCGGGACACCTCCTCTGACCACGGCGACGGTCCGTCCGTCGTCGCCGAGCCGTCGCACCTCTCCGTCCTCCGGACGCTGGGGCGGCTCGTCCCCGGACGCCGCCTGCAGCACCCACTCCCCCGGCGCGCCCTCGCCGCCCTCACGTCGCAGCACCGAGACGGCGCCCAGGCCGAAGGTCGACCGGACCTGGTCGACGAGGTCCGGGAGCGGGTCCCGCTCGACCGCCTGCACCGCGGCCGCGCGTGCGAGCGCCGCCGCTTCGGCGCGTGCGCGGCCGGACTCGATGGAGCGACGGGCCACACGGTCGACCAGGGTGGCGACCGTGGCGCCCACGGCGATGAAGGTGCCCAGCGCGAGGGCGTTCTCGGGCGACGCGACCGCGAGCGTGCCGGTCGGCGGCACGACCTGGTAGTTCACGAGCGCGGCACCGCCGATGGAGGCCACCAGGCCGGGGGCCAGGCCGCCCACGGCGCTCACCGACACCACGTACCCGAGTGCGAGCAGCAGGACCGTGGTCAGCCCCAGGTCCTCGTGCCAGGTCCACAGCAGCAGCGCGAGCAGCGGGAAGCCGACGACCACCAGGGCCCATGCCGCCAGACGTCGGGACCGCGGCAGCGGCGAGGTCCGTCGTGGCGGGAGCTCCAGGGGCGCCGCGGCCCCCGGCGCCTCGGTCGAGATCACGTGCACGTCCAGGTCGCGGGCCAGGCGCAGCAGCGTGTTCACCACCGAGCCACCTGTGAGCTCCTGCGTGCGCGAACGGCGGCTCGCGCCGATGACGAGCTGGGTCGCACGCTCCCTGCGGGCGACCGACACGAGCGTCGCGGCGACGTCCTCGCCCACCGCCTCGCGGTAGGTGCCGCCCAGCTCCTCGAGCAGCTGGCGGTGCCGGTCGAGCTCGGCGTCCGCTGCGCGCAGGCCGTCGGACGACGTGACGTGCACCCCCACGAGGTCGCCGTGCTGGCGCACCGCGATGCGTGCGGCGCGCCGGATGATCTGCTCGTTGCCGGGTGCGCCGGTCAGCGCGACGAGCACCCGCTCCCGCGTCTCCCACGGTTCGTCGATGCCGTGCGTCTCCAGGTAGTCCTGCAGCTGGTCCTCGACGCGGTCGGCGAGCCAGAGCAATGCCAGCTCGCGCAGGGCCGCCAGGTTGCCGGGCCGGAAGTAGTTGGACAGCGCGGCGTCGATGCGGTCCGGCGGGTAGACGTTGCCGTGCGCCATGCGTCGCCGCAACGCCTCGGGGGTCATGTCGACCAGCTCGATCTGCTCGGCCCGTCGCACCCACGCGTCCGGCACCGTCTCCTGCTGGCGGATCCCGGTGATGCGCTCCACGACGTCGTTGAGCGATTCCAGGTGCTGCACGTTGACCGTCGAGATGACGTCGATGCCGGCGGCGAGCAGCTCGTCGATGTCGCCCCAGCGCCGCTCGTGACGGGAGCCCGGCGGGTTGGTGTGCGCCAGCTCGTCCACGAGCACCACCGCCGGACGGCGGGCCAGGACGGCGTCGACGTCCAGGTCGGTCAGCTCGGTGTCACGGTGGCGCACGACGCGGCGCGGCACGACCTCGAGGTCGCCGAGCTGCGCACCGGTCTGCTCGCGGCCGTGCGTCTCGACGAGGCCGACGACCACGTCGGCGCCACGTGCGGCGCGCCGTCGACCCTCGTCCAACATCGCGTAGGTCTTGCCGACGCCCGGTGACGCGCCGAGGTAGATCCGGAGCCTGCCGCGCACCGGCTCAGTCTGGCCGAGCGGGCGCAGGATGCGGTCCACCGTCAGCCCGCGGACACCCGGTCGAGCGCCAGGTTCAGCGCGAGCACGTTGACCCCGGGGTCGCCCAGGATGCCGAGCGGTCGGCCGTCGACGTGGTCGTCGACCAGGTCGAGCACGACCTCGGTGGGCAGGTCGCGTGCGGTCGCGACGCGCGGCGCCTGGAGCGTCGCGTTGGCGATCGAGATGTGCGGGTCGAGACCGGAACCCGACGCGGTCACGGCGTCGACCGGCACCTGGACCTCGTCCGCCAGGTCGTTCTCGACGCGGTACGCGGACACCCGCTCCCCGACGGTCTCGAGGTGGTCGGGGTTGGTCGGGCCGAGGTTCGACCCGCTCGATGCGGCCCCGTCGTAGCCGGTGCCCGCAGCCGAGGGTCGGGGGTGGAAGTACTCCGGTGCGGCGAAGCCCTGTCCGAGGAGCCTCGAGCCGACGACCCGGCCGTCGACCCGGACGAGCGATCCGTCGGCCTGGTCGGGGAAGAGGGTCTGGCCGACGCCGAGGACGGCGAGGGGGTACGCGACGCCGGTGAGCAGCGTGAACACGAGCAGGGTCAGGAGCGCCGGACGGAGCTGGCGCAGTGCGGTGTGCATCACGTCTCCTCTCTCTCAGCTGACGCCGAGCGCGGTGACGACGAGGTCGATCACCTTGATGCCGATGAAGGGGGCGACGAGTCCGCCGAGCCCGTAGACGAGCAGGTTGCGGCGCAGCACCTCCGAGGCCGCCTCGGCCCGGAAGCGCACGCCGCGCAGCGCGAGCGGGACGAGCGCCACGATGACGAGGGCGTTGAAGACGACCGCCGAGAGGATCGCCGAGCTCGGCGAGCCGAGGCGCATGACGTTCAGCTGCTCGAGGGCCGGGAACACCCCGACGAACATCGCCGGGATGATCGCGAAGTACTTCGCGACGTCGTTCGCGATCGAGAAGGTCGTCAGCGCGCCGCGGGTGATGAGCAGCTGCTTGCCGATCTCGACGATCTCGATGAGCTTCGTCGGGTCGGAGTCCAGGTCCACCATGTTCCCGGCCTCCTTGGCGGCCTGGGTCCCGGTGTTCATGGCCACCCCGACGTCGGCCTGTGCGAGCGCCGGCGCGTCGTTCGTGCCGTCGCCGGTCATCGCGACGAGGTTGCCGCCGGCCTGCTCGGCGGTGATGAGCGCCATCTTGTCCTCGGGCGTGGCCTCGGCCAGGAAGCCGTCGACGCCGGCCTCGTCCGCGATCGCCGCGGCCGTCAGGGGGTTGTCGCCCGTGATCATGACCGTGCGGATGCCCATGGACCGCAGCTGGTCGAACCGCTCGCGCATGCCGGGCTTGACCGTGTCCTTCAGGCGGATGACGCCGAGCACGCGGGGCGCCTCACCGGCGTGGCGCTCGAGCACGACCAGCGGGGTCGCGCCCTCGGAGGACACGGTGTCCACGATCGGTCCGAGCTCGAGCGGCACCGTGCCACCCTCGGCCTCGACGAGTCGTCGCACCGAGTCACCGGCGCCCTTGCGCACCTGGTGCGCCGGCAGGTCGCCGGTGGCCGGGAAGTCCATGCCCGACATGCGGGTCTGTGCCGTGAACGGCACGAGCGTCGCGCCCGCCGCCTGGGGCGGGGTCAGCCCGAACGCCGTGGTGGCCAGCTCGACGATCGAGCGGCCCTCGGGCGTCTCGTCGGCCAGCGAGGACGCGAGCGCGGCGCGTGCCAGGTCGACCACCTGCACGTCGTGCACCGGGAGGAGCTCGGCCGCCTGGCGCGAGCCGTAGGTGATGGTGCCGGTCTTGTCGAGCAGCAGCGTGGACACGTCGCCGGCTGCCTCGACCGCACGCCCCGACATCGCCAGGACGTTGCGCTGCACCAGCCGGTCCATGCCGGCGATGCCGATGGCCGAGAGCAGGCCACCGATGGTCGTCGGGATCAGGCAGACGAGCAGCGCGACGAGGACGATCAGCGACTGCTCCGCGCCCGAGTAGATCGCGAAGGGCTGCAGGGTCACGACGGCGAGCAGGAAGATGATCGTCAGGCCGGCGAGCAGGATCGTCAGTGCGACCTCGTTCGGCGTCTTCTGCCGATCGGCGCCCTCGACCAGGGCGATCATGCGGTCCAGGAAGGTCTCGCCGGGGCGTGCGGTGATCTGCACGACGATCTCGTCGGACAGCACACGGGTGCCGCCCGTGACCGCCGAGCGGTCACCGCCCGACTCGCGGACGACCGGCGCCGACTCGCCGGTGATGGCGGACTCGTCGACGGTGGCGATGCCCTCGACGACGTCGCCGTCACCCGGGATCACCTCGCCGGCGCGCACGACGCACAGGTCGCCGACCTGCAGCTGCGTCGACGGCCGCTCGACGTCGGTGCCGTCCTCGCTCCTGACGCGTGCGACCGACTCCGCGATCGTCTGGCGCAGCGTGTCGGCCTGCGCCTTGCCGCGCCCCTCGGCCATCGCCTCGGCGAAGTTCGCGAACAGCACCGTCGCCCAGAGCCAGGCCGTGACCGAGACGGCGAACACGTCCTGCTGAACCGTGCCGTCCCCGCGGTCCGCGACGGTGAGCACGGTGGTCAGCACGGCGCCGGCCTCGACGACGAACATCACGGGGTTGCGCGCCATCGAGCGCGGGTCGAGCTTGCGCACCGCATCACCGAGTGCGGGCACGACGATCGCGGCGTCGAAGAGCGAACGCCCGGTGCGGTCGCGCCCGGAGCCGCCGGCGGGCGCGCCCGGATCGGTCCCGGCGGGCGGCAGTGGTTCGGTCAACGTCGACATGTGGTGGTCCTCCGAGGGTCGAAGGTGGAGCGGGGGTCGGACGGGGTGGGTCGCATCAGCCGCGACCCATCGAGAGCTGCTCGACGATCGGACCGAGCGCCAGGGCCGGGAAGAAGGTCAGTCCGGCGACGATGAGGATCACGCCGGTCAGCAGACCGAAGAACAGCGGCGTGTCGGTCGGGAACGTGCCGGCGGTGGCGGGCGTCAGCTGCTTGCGGACCAGCGAGCCGCCCAGGGCGAGCGCCGGGATGATCAGCAGGAACCTGCCGACCAGCATCGAGATGCCCATGGTGAGCGTGTACCAGTCGGTGCCCGTCGACATGCCGGCGAAGGCCGAGCCGTTGTTGTTGCCGGCCGAGGCGAAGTTGTAGAGCACCTCGGACAGACCGTGGGGCCCGGGGTTCGCGATCGAGGCTGCCGCGGTCGGCAGCACCACGCTGACCGCCGCGAAGGTCAGCACGCCGACCGGCATCGCGACGATGTAGAGCACGACGAGCTTCATCTCGGCGGCCTGGATCTTCTTGCCCAGGTACTCGGGGGTGCGGCCCACCATGAGCCCCGCGATGAACACCGCCAGCAGGGCGTTGATCAGGATGCCCATCAGGCCGACGCCGACGCCGCCGGGAGCGATCTCGCCCAGCTGCATCAGCACCATCGGCACGGCGCCACCGCCCGGCGTGAGCGAGTCGTGCATGCAGTTCACGGAGCCGGTCGACGTGCCGGTGGAGGCCGCGCCGTACTGGGCGCAGGACGCCGGACCGAACCTGGTCTCCTTGCCCTCCATGTTGCCGCCGGCCTGCTGGCTCGACCAGGCCTGGTCGACCCCGAGGGCGGTGACGGACGGGTTGCCGCCCGACTCGAAGAAGGACAGGAGGAACATCGACGACACGAGCAGCACCGCCATCACGCCCAGCAGCACCCAGCCCTGTCGCGGCTGGCCGAGCAGTCGGCCGAAGGCCACCGGGAAGGCGAAGGGGATGAGCAGCAGCAGGTAGATCGAGAGCAGGTTCGTCCAGCCGTTCGGGTTCTCGAACGGGTGGGCGCCGTTGGTGTTGTAGAAGCCACCACCGTTGGTCCCGAGCTCCTTGATGACCTCCTGCGAGGCGACCGGCCCACCGGGGATCGCCTGCTCGGTGACGGGCACCTCGGACTCGGTGCCGTCCTCGGCGACCACGGTGGCGGTCACCGATCCGTCCACGGTGCTCGCGATCGTGCTCCCCCGCAGGTTCTGCACAACGCCCAGGCCGACGAACACGATCGCTGCCGCGAGCGAGATCGGCAGCAGGATGCGCAGCGTGCCGCGCACGAGGTCGACCCAGATGTTGCCGAGGGTGCGGCCGCTGCGCCGCAGGATGCCACGGACGATCGCGACGGCGACCGCCATGCCCGCCGCTGCGGACACGAAGTTCTGCACGGTGAACGTGAGCATCTGGGTGAGGTGGCTGACCGTCAGCTCGCTCGAGAACCACTGCCAGTTGGTGTTGGTGGTGAAGCTCACCGCGGCGTTGAACGCACCGAACTCGGCGACGCCGGCCATCTCGGTCGGGTTGACCGGCAGCACGCCCTGCAGGCGCAGGACGAGGTACGACGCCAGCACGCTGAGCAACGAGAACGCGAGCAGCGACACGGCGTAGACGTTCCAGCGCTGCTCCTTGCGGGCGTCCACGCCGATGCAGCGGTAGATCAGCCGCTCGACCGGGAGGAAGATCCGATCGCCGGGGGCGGCGGACGGTCCGGCCTCGCCGTCGTCGCGAGTCCCGTACACCTCGGCCATGTAGCGGCCGAGCGGCGGGACCGTCACCACCAGGGCGACGGTGAGCAGGAGGAGCTGCAGCAGACCCTGTGCGCTCATCAGAACTTCTCCGGGAAGATCAGGACGAGCACGAGGTAGATCACGGCGAGGACGGCGAGCGTGAGCCCGACGGCGTCCTGCCACTGGACCGCGAGGATCACCGTGCACCTCCGACGCGGTCGGCGGTGCAAGCCGGGCGGGCGACGACGCCGCTCGCGGCGCCGACGTCGCGTGCGGTGCCGTCGGTCGCCGTCCCGACCTCGTCGTCGGGGCCGACGATGCGGTCGCACAGGGCGACGTACGCGACGCAGACGGCGAAGAAGCCGAGCGTCAGCAGGATCACGAGCACGTCCTTCACG
>JAFAFZ010000409.1 GCA_023423215.1 Actinomycetes bacterium | reverse complement strand
TCGTACCCGGCGGCGCCGGCCGCGCCGACGTCGTAGTGGGCGCCACGGCAGCCGGTGACCCACTGCAGGTTGCCGGTCGCGACGTCGGCGGCGAAGGTGCCCTCGAGGTTGCCGTTGGTGGTGGGGTCGTTGTTGACGAGGTAGCCGTAGCCGACGCCGTAGACGTTGGTGCCGTCGGTGTCGAGGCTCCAGATGGCGGCGTCCGCTCCGTAGTTCACGAGGATCTGGTTGACCGGCCACGGCATGACCGCGCCGCTGACGCCGTCCAGGGCGGTCATGCCCTTCTGGTCGACGCCGTTCATCGTGGTGAAGTGGCCGCCGACGACGACCTTGCCGGAACCGGCGGGAGCGACGAGCGTGCGCACCTCGCGGTCCGCGTTCGGCGCCCAGGGGAGGACGGCACCGGTGGTCGCGTTGACGGCGGCGAGGCGGTTGCGGGTCTGGTTGCCCATCGCGGTGAACGCACCCGCGATGTAGACGGTCGAGCCCGACACCGCGACGTCGTTGACGCGGAAGTTCGAGTTCGGGTTGAACGGGAGGAGTGCACCGGTCGTCGCGTTGAACGCTGCGACGCGGTTGCGGGTGGTGTTGTTCGCGTTGCGGAAGTTGCCGCCGACGTAGATGACCGACCCGTCGGCCGACGCGGCGATGCTCTTGCCCTCGGCGTCGAGCGACGGCGCCCACGTGGTGATCAGGTTGCCCGTCGTCAGGTTGTAGGCGAGCAGGTTGTTGCGGGTCGTCAGGTTCTGGCCCTGCGCCGCACCGAAGGGACGCACCCGGGTGAAGTCACCGGTGGCGTACACCGTGTTGCCGACGATGACCTGGTCCCAGACCACGCCGTTGTCAATCTGCACGGTGGGCAGCAGGTCGGCGCTGACCGTCGGCGGGATCTCCGGCGCGACCGGTGCGGTGTCCGCACCGGCGATCTCGGCCCCGAGGATGGGCGTGCCCAGCACCGACGCGAACATGGCGAGCGCGACGAGCGCCCCCATCCCTCTGCGTCGACGGCTGTGCGTCGAAGAACCTGACATCTCGTACTCCCCAGACGTTCGGCGGGTCGGAGTGTCCGGGTCGATCGGCGTGCGCCGAGACGTCCAGGCCTTCCCTCCTGCGCCCCACCGTGTTGCGGGGCCCTGCCAGCTAACTACGCGAGGGTGACCGAGCGCAGTGGGCAAATGCTCCCGGAGCGTGGTCATCCCACCGACCGTGGCCGCA
The DNA here is from genome assembly GCA_023423215.1 of Actinomycetes bacterium. GTDB lineage: Bacteria > Actinomycetota > Acidimicrobiia > Acidimicrobiales > Microtrichaceae > JAFAFZ01. Next base: position 2,601 of record JAFAFZ010000409.1, on the reverse strand, counting down.
CGCCCACTCTGAGGTGAGAGATGTTCACCCTTTCGAAGAACACTCTCAGAATGGCTGACACCGCAGTCAACGACTGCCGGGTGCGCACCCCAGTCCCTTGGAATTCCAAGGCCCGTGACCGGACGCAGCGGATCGCGTGCGGCCAGCGGAGATCAGGTCGACCGCTGTCCGTCGGTCCCACCGCCGGGGAGCCAACGGGCGCGACGGCTCAGAGGCGAACGCGGACGGTGTTCGGCGAGAACCCGGTCTGGATGTCGACGACGACGTCGTCGACGCCCTGCTTCGGCGCCCGGAAGACGTAGACGCCGCGAGCTGTCTCGCCGGGCGCGAGCGTGCCCTCCAGCGGGTCCGAGGGCGGGCCGCTGTTCGGTGGGGCGGTCGCCCCGTCGGCGAGGGCGCCCACGACGAGCGACGAGGCGTCGATCGGGGCGTCGGAGCCGTTGCGCAGCTCGACCGTGACGGCGATGCCGGGACCGGCGACGTCACCGGGCACCTCTGCGGTGGCGTCGACCTCCTTCCAAGAGGTCACCGTCGTGGTCACCTCACCGCCGAGGTCCTCGAAGCGACCCACCTGGACCGGGTCGAGGACGTTCGCGCCGACCGCAGCACCGTCCCCGGCGGTGGCCGGTGGACCCGAGGTCGAGGGTCCTTCGTTCACCGGTGGCGTGGTGGAGGCTGAAGTAGAGGTCGAGGGTTCGGCCGTCGTGGACGAGGCCTCCTTCGACGTGTCGTCGGACGAGCTGCACGCCGCCACGCCCACGCAGGCCGCCAGGACGACCACCGCCAGGCCCCACTTCGCTCGCTGCGCCATCGTGTGGCCTCCGTCCTTCCCGGTCCGACGGGTCGATGGTATCGACGCGACCTCGCGTTCCGACGCGCCCCCCGCCCGCGCTCCCCCCGCGGCGGCGCGTGGAGGGATCGGTACGATCGGTCCGTGGAGCGCATCGGGATCCGACAGCTGCGGGCCGAGGTGGCCACCCAGGTCCGCCGTGCGGGCGCGGGAGAGCGCATCGTGGTCACGGTGGACGGTCGGCCCGTCGCCCAGCTGGGTCCGCTCGACCCGATCGACGACGAGCTCACCCTGGACGACCTGGCCACCCGCGGCCTGATCGAGCTGGCGCCACGCACCGACCGCCCCGCTCCCGAGTTCTCGATGCCCCTCTGGGCCGGCACGCGCCTGGATCAGCTGGTGCGCGAGGTCCGCGGCCGATGAGCACCGCTGCGGGAGTCGGGACAGCTCAGCTGGTGCGCGAGGTCCGCGGCAGATGAGCACCGCTGCGGGAGCCAGGTCAGCTCAGCTGGTGCGCGAGGTGCGCGGCAGATGAGCACCGCTGCTGGAGTCGGGACAGCTCAGCTGGTGCGCGAGGTCCGCGGTCGGTGACGTTGTTCCTGGACACGACCGGTCTGCTCGCGCGGTTCCTGGAGGGGCCGGCGCGTGCGGTGGTGCTGCCGGCGATGGCGGCGGACGTCGACTGGTGCGCGAGCGCGCTGGCGCTGTCCGAGGCGTTGATGCTGGTCGACCGGCTCGGCGACGACCCGGGACGGACCGACGACCTGCGTCGGGCGATCCGTGACGACTGGGAGCGGATCCACGTCGTGCCGGTGGACCAGCGGTGCCTGGACCGGGCGGCCGAGCTCGGTCGCACGCAGCCGGTGCGCACGGTCGATGCGATCCACCTGGCCGCGGCGGACCGCCTGCCCCGACCGCTCACCTACGTGACCTTCGATCCGGGGCAGATCCCGGTCGCGATGTCGTTGGGCTACGAGGTGGTCAGCACGGGCTGAGCCGTGGCGTGCCCCGGCCCGCCGGCACGGGCCGTGCCCTCAGGCACGATCGACGGTGGTCACGCCACGCCCGGGCTGCCAGGCGCGGACCACGATGCGGTCGCCGTCGGGGTGCAGGCCCGTGTGCACCACGTCGGTGAGCTCGAGGCGGAACAGGTGGAAGGGTCCGGCCGGTGGCTGCACCGCCTCGCGGAACGCGTCGAGCGCCTCGCCGGCGACCTCGACCGCGCGGGCGGACACCTTCGCGTCGCCGCCCTCCATCTCGGGTCCGCCGGGGTTGGAGTGCACCGCGCACCGAGGGTCGCGCTGCAGGTCGCGTGCCTTGCGGGCCTGCCACATGGACCCGAGCACGAGGTCGTCGCCGAAGAACTCGACCTCGCTGCCACTGACGCGGGGCGAGCCGTCGGCGCGCAGGGTGGCGAGCACGTGGTGCTTGGTCCACTCGAAGCGTGCGCGCACGGAGGCGGCCAGCTCGGGCTCGGCGCTCGCGAAGTCGGCCCAGGTGGAGGTCGGGCGGGGGTTCGGGTTCGTGTCCATGTCGACATGGTCCGCCCGCATCACTGACATGGTGTGTCAGTGATGCGCGGATATCGTCGACGGGTGCGAGCGAGTCGACTCATGGCGATGCTGATGCTGCTGCGCACCCGCGATCGCTGGACCGCCGCCCAGCTGGCCGAGCAGCTCGAGGTGTCGGTGCGGACCGTCTACCGCGACGTCGAGGCGCTGCAGCACAGCGGCGTACCGCTGTGGACCGAGTCGGGTCCGGGCGGCGGCGTGCACCTGGTGCCGGGGTGGCGCAACGACCTGGACGCCCTC
>JAFAFZ010000390.1 GCA_023423215.1 Actinomycetes bacterium | reverse complement strand
GGAGCAGGTCGTCGCGCTGCTCGACCTGCTCCGCGACGAGGTGGTCCGCTTGCGGTCCGGACCCGTCGACGGCGGCGGCACGGCCCTGGCGCTCGCGGTGCGGGACCGGGCGCTGTTCGAGGTGCTCTACGGGACCGGCGCCCGCGTGTCCGAGGTGTGCGGCCTTCGGTTCACCGACGTCGACCTGGACGGCGCGCTGCTGCGCGTGCTCGGCAAGCGCTCGAAGGAGCGGGTGGTGCCGCTCGGATCCCACGCGGTGCGCACCCTGCGGGAGTGGTTCGACGACGGCCGTCCCGAGCTCGTGCCGCGCGAGTGGCGACGACGCGACGACGCCGACGCGATCTTCCTGGGGTCGCGCGGCACCCGCCTGACCCGCCAGGCCGTCTGGCAGGTGCTCCAGAAGCGGGGCCTGCAGGCCGGCGTGCCGGTCCAGCAGCTGAGCCCGCACGTGCTGCGCCACTCCTGCGCCACCCACCTGCTCGACCACGGCGCGGACATCCGCTCGGTGCAGGAGCTGCTGGGCCATGCGTCGATCGGCACGACGCAGCGCTACACCAAGGTCGCCACCGAACGGCTGTGGCAGGCCTACCTCGCCGCCCACCCTCGTGCCGGGGCGGCGGCCGGGACCACGGCAGGGACGGCGTCGTGAAGCTGCACCCCGTGCACCGAGCCCGTCGCTTCGCCCGCTCGCTGTTCGCGTCCGCGCCCTCGGACGAGGAGCGGGCGTGGGCGATGGAGCACCTGAGCGAGGACGAGGCACGTGTGTTCGAGCGCATGTCGCCGGTGGATCGCAGCCACTCCATCGGGGTGGCACGTGCGGTCGCCGCGCACCTGGACCGCGTCGGCCTGACCGAGTCCGACCCCGACGCACGCTGGGTGCTCGCCGCCGCGCTGACCCACGACGTCGGCAAGGCCGTCGCCGGGCTCGGGACCTACGGGCGCGCCGTGGCGACGCTCTCGGGCGCGCTCGGCGGCGCGGACATGGGCCCGATCTGGGCGGACCGCAGCGGCATGACCCGCAAGGTCGGGCTGTACCTGCAGTACCCGCAGCTCGGCGCCGACCTGCTGGCGATGGCCGGGTCCGACCCGCGGGTGGTCGCGTGGGCGGCCGAGCACCACGAGCCGGAGGAGCGCTGGACCGTGCCGCTGGCCGAGGGCCGGCTCCTGCGCGACGCCGACGACGGCGCGCTCTGATCCCGGCCGCCCGGCTCAGCCGGGCAGCAGGCCGACGATCGACTTCGCCCGCTCGACCACCACCGAGGCGACCGCTCGGGCCTTGTCGGCGCCCACGGCGAGCAGCTCCTGGGTGCGTGCGGGATCGGTGGCCAGCTCGGCGATCCGCGCCTGGATCGGCCGCAGCAGCTCGACGACGGCCTCGGCGGTGTCCGCCTTGAGGGGGCCGTACTGCTCGTAGGCCTCGGCCACGTCCTCGGGAGAACGGCCCGTCACCGCGCCCAGGATCGAGAGCAGGTTCGACACCCCCGGCTTGCCGGCCGGGTCGTAGCGCACCTCGCCGTCGGAGTCGGTCACCGCGCGCTTGAACTTCTTGGCGACCGAGGCGAGGTCCTCGGTGATGTACACGATGCCCGCCTCGGAGCTGGCGGACTTCGACATCTTGTTCGTCGGTTCCTGGAGGTCCATCACCCGTGCGCCGGCCCGGGGGATCGTGGCCTGCGGCAGGACGAAGGTGTCGCCGTACCGGCTGTTGAAGCGCTCCGCCACGTCACGGGTCAGCTCGATGTGCTGGCGCTGGTCCTCGCCCACCGGCACCCGGTCGGTGTCGTAGAGGAGGATGTCGGCCGCCTGGAGCGCCGGGTAGGTGAACAGACCGGCCGAGACGAAGTCCTTGCCCTCGGACTTGTCCTTGAACTGGGTCATGCGGCGCAGCTCGCCCATCGACGTGACGCACTGCATCAGCCAGGCGAGCTCGCTGTGCTCGCGCACGTGGCTCTGCACGAACAGGGTGCACAGCTCCGGGTCGAGCCCGCAGGCCAGCAGGACCCGACCGAGCTCGAGGCTCTTCTCGCCGACCTCGCCCGGCGCCTTCGGCACGGTCAGGGCGTGCAGGTCGACGATGCAGTAGAAGCTGTCGGCCCGCTCCTGGTCCTCGACCCAGTTCCGCACCGCGCCGAGCAGGTTGCCGAGGTGCAGGTCACCGGTGGGCTGGATGCCCGAGAAGACGCGAGACATGGGCGGGGAGGATAACGGGGGAGCGGGCTCGCCCCGAACCAGGTTCCGGGCCCGCGCGACCCGGATCCGAGCCAAATCACATGCGTGTGGTTCTTCGGCGCGTCGGGCCGCTACGATGTCCGGCGTGGCGTACGCCGTGCAGACCCCCGTGTTCGAAGGACCCTTCGACCTGCTGCTGCACCTGATCCTGCGCGAGCAGGTCGACCTGTACGACATCACGCTGTCGACCATCGTCGACGCCTACCTGGTCGAGCTGGCCCGCATGGAGCACCTCGACCTCGAGGTCGCGACCGAGTTCCTGCTCATCGCGTCGACGCTCGTCGAGCTGAAGACCAAGCGGCTCCTGCCGGGCGACGACGACGTCGACCTGGACGACGACCTCTCCCTCTGGGAGGAGCGGGACCTGCTGTTGGCCCGCCTGCTCGAGTGCAAGACGTTCAAGGACGCTGCGCTGGTGCTGGAGTCGCACCACCAGGCCGCCGCCCGCAGCATCCCGCGCACCGTCGGCCCGGACGAGCGCTTCTTCGACCTGACGCCGGACCTGCTCGAGGGCGTGTCGCCCCAGCGCCTGCACGCCGCCTTCCTCAAGGCGATGGAGCCGAAGCCGCAGGCCCGCATCGACCTGTTCCACGTCGCCCCGATCCGCGCCAGCGTCATCGACGCCGTCGCGGACCTCTGCCACGAGCTGCCCCGGCGGCGCCGCGTGTCGTTCCGGGACCTGACCGCCTCGCTCGCCGAGCGCCTCGAGGTCGTCGTGCACTTCCTCGCGGTGCTCGAGCTGTTCAAGCAGGGCCTGGTGGACCTGCGCCAGCCGGTCACCTTCGGCGACATCGAGATCGTCTGGCAGGGTGGCGACCTCAGCGGAGAGGCGGCGCTCGCGACCGTCGACGCCTACGACGGCTGAGCCACGTCCCCGCGGTTGCCGACGTCGTCACCGCGGGCTGTACTGGCCCTGACGGCCACGGCGTCGTGGCCCCACCCGGCGGCCGCGCCGAACGAGGAGAGCACATGCAGGACGAGGCACAGCGGGCGCTCGAGGCGATCGTCATGGTCGCCGACTCGCCGGCGGATCCGGCGCTGCTCGCCCAGCTCGTCGAGCTGAGCCCCGAGGCGGTCGACTCGCTGCTCGAGCAGCTCGCCGCCTCGTACGAGGCCGAGGGCCGCGGCTTCCGCCTGGTCAAGGTCGCCGGCGGCTGGCGCTACCAGAGCCACGAGGACCTGAGCGCCTACGTCGAGCGCT
>JAFAFZ010000182.1 GCA_023423215.1 Actinomycetes bacterium | reverse complement strand
GGACCATCGCCGCCAACGAGCAGTACCTGGTGGCCGGCGGTGAGTTCACCCGGGTCAACAACCAGGCGCAGCAGGGCCTGGTGCGCTTCGCCGCCCGCAACATCGCACCCAACGACAGCGGCCCGCGCCTGAGCGCCGCCAGCTTCCCGCTCAACGTCCAGTCGACCTCCAGCGGTCGGGTGCGCGTCTCGTTCCCGGCGAACTGGGATCGTGACTCGCTCAACCTGACCTACCGCATCCAGCGCAACGGCACCACGGTGCACACCCGAACGGTCGCGTCGACGTTCTGGAACCGCCAGAGCATCGGCTTCACCGACACCGGGCTCACGCCGGGCGCCTCGGTGGCCTACCGCGTGACCGTCACCGATCCGGACGGCAACCAGGCCGCCAGCGACACCGTGAACGTCACGGTCGCCGGCTCGGGTCAGGTCAGCCCCTACGCGGACGAGGTCATGGCGGACGGCCCCCGCATCCACTGGCGCTTCGGTGACGCAGCAGGCGCGACGTCCGCTGCGCCGGCCGTCGCGAACGAGCGCGGCACCAAGGGCAGCGCCGTGACGTTCGGCGCCGCGGGCGCCATGACGAACGAGTCCAACACCGCCGCCTCGTTCTCCAACAACGCGAACTCGCTCGTCTACGGGCCCACGAAGGTCGACACGCCCGAGGACTTCACGATCGAGGCGTGGATCCGCACCTCGACCACGAGCGGCGGACGCATCGTCGGCATGACGAACTCGACGACCGGGTCCGACACCGCACGTGACCGGATCCTCTTCATGAGCAACAACGGCCGGGTGAACTTCACGACCACCTACAACGGTCGCCAGGTCATCCAGTCGCCCACGGCGCTCAACAACAACCAGTGGCACCACATCGTCGGCACGGTCGGCGACTCGGGCATGCGGCTCTACGTGGACGGCGTGCAGGTCGCGGTCCGCACCGACGTCGTCGGCGGCGGCGCCTACCAGGGCTACTGGCGTGTGGGCGCCGGCTCGCTGTCGGGCGTGCCGAACCGGCCGAGCACCGACAACTTCAGCGGCCAGATCGACGAGGTCGCCGTCTACTACTACAACGCCCTCCCGGCGTCCCGGGTGGCGGCGCACTACAACGCCAGCGGCCGCGGGTCGGTGCCGGTCCCGAACCAGCCGCCCACCGCGTCCTTCACGGCGTCGACCTCGCTGCTCACCGCCAACGTGAACGCGTCGGGCTCGGGTGACGGCGACGGCACGATCACGAACTACGCGTGGAACTTCGGGGACGGCTCGACCGGCTCGGGCGTGACCGCCAGCCGCACCTACGCGGCCCCGGGCACGTACACGGTGACCCTCACCGTCACCGACGACGACGGCGCGACGAACACCACCACCCGGCAGGTGACGGTGAACGCGGCACCGACGAACAGCCCGCCGACCGCCTCGTTCACGACCCAGGCGAGCGGTCTCGCGGTGTCGGTCAACGGGTCCGGCTCGGGCGACAGCGACGGTTCGATCACCGGCTACGCCTGGAACTTCGGCGACGGCGCGACCGCCACCGGCGCCACCGCCTCTCGCACCTACGCCGCGGCAGGCACCTACACCATCACGCTCACGGTGACCGACGACGACGGCGCCACCGGCACCACGACGCGCCAGGTGACCGTGGGCAACGCGGTGCTGCTGGCGGGTGACTCGTTCGAGCGGACCACCACGAACGGGTGGGGCGCGGCGAACGCCGGCGGCACCTGGTCGCTCTCGGGCAGCCTTGCGGACTTCGCGGTCAACGGCGCAGCCGGTCGCATGACGCTCCCGTCCGCCGGGGTCAGCCGGGCCGCGACGCTCGGCTCGGTCTCGGTGGCGGACGTCGAGTCGGTCGTCGACCTGTCGCTCGGCAAGGCACCGACGGGTGGTGGCACCTCGGTCTCGACCGTCGTGCGCAAGGTCGGCAACTCCGAGTACCGGCTGCGGGTCCAGCTCAAGCCGACCTCGACGAACGTGCAGCTGCAGCGGGTCGTCGGGGGTGTCGAGAGCACCATCGTGAACCAGACGCTCTCCGGCGTCGTCTACTCGCCCGGCACCCCGATCCACCTCCGGCTCCGGGCGACCGGCTCGGGCACCACGGCGCTGGCCGGCAAGGTGTGGTTCGGCGCCGCGGCCGAGCCCGCCGCGTGGACCATCCAGGCCAACGACACCTCGGCCGGCCTGCAGGGTCCGGGTGGGGTCGGCGTGCACGCCTACATCTCGGGGTCGTCGACCGAGGCCCCCAACGTGCTGAGCGTCGACAACCTCGTCGTCGCCGCGGCGCAGGGCTGACCGGGCAGCAGCGGGGAGGTCCATCGTGGAACGACGCAGGTTCCTCGTCGGCGGGGCGCTCGCGGGGATGGGCGCCCTCGGCGCCGATCTCTGGCGCCCGGTGTTCGCGGCGACCGCCGGACCCGGCCCGTACGGCGCGCTGCGCCCGGCGGACGCCAACGGGTTGCAGCTGCCCGCGGGCTTCACCAGCCGGGTCATCGCGCGGACGGGCACCGCGGTCGCCGGCACCAACCACCTCTGGCACTCGTTCCCCGACGGCGGCGCCTGCTTCCCGACCCCGTCGGGCGGCTGGGTGTACGCGTCCAACGCCGAGGTCGGCAGCGGCGGTGGCGGCGTCTCGGCGGTGCGCTGCGCCGCCGACGGCACGATCGAGGCCGCGTACCCGATCCTGAGCGGGACGACGAAGAACTGCGCCGGCGGCCCGACGCCGTGGGGCACGTGGCTCTCGTGCGAGGAGAACGGCACCGCCGGTCGGGTCTGGGAGTGCAACCCGCAGCAGAGCGGTCAGGGCGTGCGGCGAACGGCGATGGGCACGTTCAACCACGAGGCCGCCGCCGTCGACCCGGCGACCGGCGTCGTCTACCTGACCGAGGACGACCCGGTCGGCCGCCTCTACCGGTTCGTGCCCGGCACGCCCGGTGACCTGTCCTCGGGCACGCTGTGGGCGGCGTCGGTCAGCGGCACCACCGTCAGCTGGGTGCCGACCTCGGCCAGCACCGCCGATCGCCAGTCGACCACGACGCCGTTCAACGGCGGAGAGGGCATGTGGGCCGGCAACGGCGCGATCTACTTCACGACCAAGTACGACCGGAAGATCTGGAAGCTGGTCCCGTCGACGAACATGTTGACGGTCCTGCACGACTGCTCGACAGATCCGAGCGATCTCACCCAGGTCGACAACGTGACCGTGCACCCGCGGTCGGGGGACGTGTTCGTGGCCGAGGACGGCGGGAACATGGAGCTCTGCGTGCTCGGCCCCGTCGGTGGCACCACGCAGGTCAGCGCGTTCTGCCGGATCGTCGGCCACGACGGCTCCGAGGTCACCGGGCCGGCCTTCAGCCCCGACGGCACGAGGCTCTACTTCTCGTCCCAGCGCGGCGCCGACGGCACGACCGGCGTGACGTGGGAGGTCACCGGACCGTTCCGCACCGACGTCGGCGGACCGGTGCCGACCGAGACGACCTTCCCCGTCGTCGACGACACCTACGTGCGCGGCGGCACCTACGCGTCGACGTCGTACGCGACGGCGACGCTGCTCGCCGCGTGCCAGAACTCGAACGACCTCTACACCCGCTGGTCGTACCTGCTGGTCGACCTGGGCGCGGCGAACCCCGCCACGGTGAGCGCCGCGACGCTGCGGCTGACCGCTGCGCTGTCGACCGGCGCCGCCGGGCCGACCGAGGTGCGCGGCGTGAGCGACGTCTCGTGGGCGGGCGCGACGACCAACTGGAACAACCGCCCGACGCCCGGGCCGGTGCTCGGCACGTTCACCGCCTCGACCACGTCGGCGACCCGCTACGACGTCGACGTCACCGCCTGGGTCGCCGCCCGTCGTGCCGAGGGCGCGACGCGCGTCGCCTTCGCGGTCCGCCAACCGGCGACCACGGCCTCGATGGTGACCATCAACTCGAGGGAGAACTCGCGGGGCCGTCCGGACCTGGTCGTGCGGACCGAGTCGGGCCCGCCCCCGGCCAACGTCGCCCCGACCGCCGCGTTCACCGCGCAGATCTCGTCGTTGCAGCTCAGCGTCGACGCGTCGGCCAGCAGCGACCCTGACGGCACGGTCGCGCAGCACGTCTGGGACTTCGGGGACGGCGGCAGCGCGACGGGTGCGACGGCGTCGCACACCTACGCGGCACCCGGCAGCTACCTGGTGCGCTTGACGGTGACCGACGACGACGGAGCGACCGGCCAGCGCGAGCAGCTCGTCACCGCCACCGCTCCCCCGGCCAACACGCCGCCGAGTGCGGTGTTCACCGCCTCGAGCGTCGGGCTCGTCGCGTCGTTCGACGCACGGAGCTCGTCGGACCCCGACGGCACGATCCAGCAGTACGCGTGGGACTTCGGCGACGGGACGACCGGCAGCGGTGCGACGACGTCGCGGACCTATGCGGCCGCCGGCACGTACACGGCGACGTTGGCCGTGACCGACGACGACGGCGCGACGAGCTCGACCTCCGCTCAGGTCACCGTCACGGCGCCGAGCTCGAACGTGCTCGCCGCCGACGGCTTCGGCCGCACGGTCGCGAACGGGTTCGGCGCCGCGCAGGTCGGCGGCAACTGGTCGCTCTCGGGCACGGCGGCGAACTTCGCGGTGAACGGCGGTGCCGGTCGCATCACGCTGCCGAGCGGGGGCGTCAGCCGCGCCGCGACGCTCGCATCGGTCGCCGCCGCGGACGTCGAGGCGAGGCTGGACCTGGCGCTCGACAAGGTGGCGACCGGGGGCGGCACCTCGATCAGCGTGACCGTGCGCAAGGTCGGCTCGTCCGAGTACCGACTGCGTGCGCAGGTGAAGCCGACGGCGGTCACGGTCGTCCTGCAGCGCGTCGTGTCCGGCGCCGAAGCGACGATCACCTCGGTCAACCTGCCGACCGCGCTGGCCGCCGGCACCGTGGTGCACCTGCGGTTGCGAGCGACCGGGAGCGGTCCGACGGCGCTGGCCGGCAAGGTGTGGTTCGGCGCAGCGAGCGAGCCCGCCGGGTGGACGATCCAGGCCAACGACTCGACGCCGGCGCTCCAGGGCGCGGGCGGCGTGGGCGTGCACGCCTACATCTCGAGCTCGTCGACGAACCTGCCGCAGGTGCTGGTCGTCGACGACCTGGACGTGCGCACGCCGCTCTGACCGCAGGGCCGACGGTCGTGCCCACGTTGCGCTGTGGTGACGATCGCGGCCCGCACGGTACAGTGGCCGCACCTTGGAGAGGTGCCGGAGTCAGGTCGATCGGGCCTCCCTGCTAAGGAGGTGTGGGGGCAACCTCACCGTGGGTTCGAATCCCACCCTCTCCGCCATGTGACGGGCGTCGGTTCCGACCGACGCCCGACTCGCGTCCGGGCACCCGTCGCCTGCCCTTCGTGACGCCCTCGTGACGACGTGCAGATGTCACACGTTCGTGCCGAAACCCCTGGAATCGCAGGGTCAGGCTGCCCACCGGGTGGGTAAACACCCCCGCGCGCATTGCAGTTACATGACGAACGTCGTACAAAGTTCACCGTCCCGCATGGCGATGCGGGCGGGGCCGCACCCGCTGGGGAGTAGGTGCAGCCCGACTCGATGGGCCTGATCGCCGCACGCCGCCACCCGGCAGAGCGTTTCCAACAGGTCCGTCCTTGCT
>JAFAFZ010000349.1 GCA_023423215.1 Actinomycetes bacterium | reverse complement strand
CGCCCGGTGCCGCGACCTCGGCTGCGCCGCACGACGAGCCGCGCATCGACCTGCCGCCGCCGTACCGCCCCCGCATCGGGGCGCCGTCCACCGATGAGCGCCAGCCGTGACCCGCGGTCGGCTCATCGTGTTCGAGGGCGGCGAGGGCTGCGGCAAGTCCACGCAGGCTGCTCGACTCGCGGCGCGACTGGACGCGCTCCTGACCCGTCAGCCCGGCGGCACCGAGCTGGGCGGTGAGATCCGCGGGATCGTGCTGGCGGGCGCCGAGAACGGCCTGGTCGACCGGGCCGAGGCGCTGCTCATGGCGGCGGATCGTGCGCAGCACGTCGAGCAGCTCGTCGAGCCGACGCTCGCCTCGGGCCGACACGTCGTGTGCGATCGCTACATCGGGTCCTCGGTCGCGTACCAGGGCTACGGGCGTGGCCTGGACGTCGACATGGTGCGGGCGATCTCGGGATGGGCGGTCGGTGGGCTGTGGCCCGACCTGAACGTGCTGCTCACCGTGCCGGCCGAGGTCGCACGCGCCCGCACGGGCGGCGAGCGCGACCGGATCGAGGCCGCCGGGCGCGAGTTCCACGAGCGCGTCGCCGAGGGGTTCCGCGCCCAGGCCGAGGACGAGCCCGAGTACTGGGTGGAGGTCGACGGCACCGGCACGCCGGACGAGGTCGAGGAGCGCGTGCTGGACGCGATCGACGAGGTGCTGGACCTGGACCTGGGCCCGGACGCAGCGCTCGGCGACGTTCCCGGCGGGGGAGCGGCCCCGTGACGAACCCGGTGGTCGACTACTTGTGGAACGAGGTCGTGGGGCAGCCCGAGGCGGTGCGCCAGCTGCGCGCCGCAGCCGAGTCGCCGGTGCACGCGTACCTGATCGTCGGGCCCGAGGGTTCGGGCAAGCGTGCCGCCGCGCGGGCCTTCGCCGCGGACCTGCTGGCGCACGGCCTGGACGACCACGGCGCGGACCGCGCCCGACAGCTCGCCGGCGCCGAGGCGCACCCGGCGATGTTCGTCGTCGAGCGCGACGGCGCCTCGATCGCGACCGACCAGGCCAAGGAGATCGTGCGCCAGAGCGGGCTCGCGCCGCCCGAGGGCGAGCGGCAGGTCATCGTGCTCGTCGACTTCCACCTCGTCGGTGTCGCCGCGCCACGCCTGCTGAAGAGCATCGAGGAGCCGCCCGAGACGACGATCTTCGTCATCCTCGCCGAGGAGGTGCCGCCCGAGCTCATCACGATCGCCTCGCGCTGCGTGCGCATCGATCTGACCGCGGTGCCGACCGAGGCGCTCGTCGAGCGGCTCGTGGCCGACGGCGTCACGCCCGCGGCGGCGCAGGTCGCGGCGACCGGCGCGGGCGGGAGCCTGTCGCGTGCCCGACTGCTCGCCCGCGACCCGGCGACGAGCTCACGTCGCGACGCCTGGTACCACGCACCGGAACGGCTCGACGGCTCGGGTGCTGCCGCGTGCGCGACCGCGGACGAGCTGCTCGCGTCGATCGACGGGGTGCTCGCGCCGCTCGAGGAGCAGCAGGCCGAGGAGATGGCGGCCTTCCTGGCCAGCTTCGAGGCGGCCGGCGTGCAGCTGCGCAAGGGTGACCTGAAGAAGCTCGAGGACCGCCACAAGCGCGAGCAGCGGCGGGTGCGCATCGACGAGCTGCGTTCGGGGCTGGCCGCGCTGGTGGCCCGCTACCGCGACGAGCTGGCGCACGGCGGGTCGACCGAGGACTTCGTGACCGCCGCGGACGGCGTGCAGCGGCTCTGCGACGACCTGGTGTTCAACCCGCGGGAGTCGCTGGCGCTCCAGGCGCTGTTCGTCTCGATCCCCGCGCTCACGCCCCGCTGACGGACCTGAGGGTCAGGTCCGGGAGAGGCGGAAGACGCGCAGGTCGCGGCCCGAGCGATCCACGTACTGGTCGAACAGCGGCCAGCGCTCGATGAGCTTGGGCCAGGTCTCGGCCTTCTCCTCGGCGTCGAGCAGGTGCGCGGTCGCCGGGTAGGACTCGCCCTCGAACGACACGTGTGCGTGCGGATCGTCGAGCAGGTTCCAGGACCACGCCGGGTGCGAGGGCTTGCCGAAGTTCGAGCCGACGACGTACAGGTCGCCCTCGAGCGGCACCGCCGCGAGCGGCGTCTCGCGTTGCTGGCCGCTCTTGCGTCCGGTGGTCGTGACCACCGCGCACGGCAGCATGCCGCGGCTGATCATGATGCGACCGCCGCTCAGGCGGTGCAGCGTCCGGTCGACGGGTGGCACCACCTTGGGCCCGATCGCGGCGAAGGCCCGGCTGCTCGCCATCGCCTGCACCAGACGGCCGATCGTGCTGTCGGGAGCGAACGCCACGGGCGCCACGCTACCGGTCGGCGGGCATCACGTTGTCCGCCGGCGGGGGCCCGGCGGTATGCTCACGACCTCACGCGCCTCGGCGCGTGGTTGCCCGGGTAGCTCAGTCGGTAGAGCAGCTCACTCGTAATGAGCAGGTCAGGAGTTCAATTCTCCTCTCGGGCTCGGCAGGCCGGTACCCCTCGGGGTTCCGGCCGTTCGTCGTTCCGGGCCTCCCGTCACCCCGATCATCGACACGCCCCGCAACTGTTGCTAGAACAAGGGCCAGTCGGACCGGGTGGTCCGACGGCGGTGTGGGGGCGGTCCCGCCGAACCGGGAGGGAGACCCCATGACCAGACCCCTGGACCGTCGCGCCCGCGTGGCGCTCGTCGCGGTCGTCGCAGCGACGATGTCGGTGGCCGCAGCGTGCACCCCGGGCCCGGAGGAGCCCGCAGGACCGTGCGACAGCGACAGCGTGCCGAGCATCAGCGCGGGCTACCCGCTGAC
>JAFAFZ010000070.1 GCA_023423215.1 Actinomycetes bacterium | reverse complement strand
GCTGCGCCGTTGGCGCCGTAGCCGGCAGCGATCGTCCCGCCCTCGACGGTGACGTGGGCGCCGTTCACGGCGCGCAGCCCGTACGAGCTGTTGCCCGCACCCGCCGCGTTGCCGGCCGAGATGGTCGGCGAGGTGAGCGACACCGAGGAGGCGCCGTCCACCAGCAGGGCGGTCGCCGCGGCACCGTGGGTCCCGCCGGTGAGGACCAGGCTGTTGAGCTCGAGACCGCTGCCCGCGCCACCGACGTAGGCGGCCAGCGCGGTGCGGCCGGCCTCGGACTCGTCGGCACCGATCGCGGTGAAGCCCTCGACGGTCGTCTCGTCGATCCCGACGGCGATGATCGCCGCCGAGACGCCGGTCGCCGCGTCGAACGCGCCGTGCACGACCGAGGCATCGCCCGAGCCGGAGAAGTCGGCGTCGTAGCCGCCGCGCACGTCGATGCCCTCGACCACGGTGAAGGCCGAGTACTCGCCCTGTGCCACCCAGACCTGGGTCCTGGCGGCGGACTGGGCGACGGCCAGGCCGTGCGTGATCGAGGCGCACGGCGCCTCGGTGGTGCCGCACTCCGCGCCGTCGGCGCCGTCGTCGTCGACGAGCACGATCCCGCTGAAGTCGAAGGTGACCTCGATGGCCACGGTCGTCAGGTTGGTCGCGCCGTCGTCGTCGGTGACGATGAGGCGTGCGGTGTAGGAGCCGGGCTCGGTGTAGGTGTGGCTCGGCACGGGGTCGATCGAGCTGCCGCCGTCACCGAAGCTCCAGCTGTAGCCGGCGATCGTGCCGTCCGCGTCGGCGCTGTCCAGGCCGGAGAACTGCACGAGGAGCGGGGCGGGTCCGGCCGTCGGCTCGGCCACGATCGTGGCGATCGGCCCCAGGTTGGGCGGGACGACGGTGCCGCCCGGAGGTGTGGGGTTCACGCACGCTGCGGCCAGCAGGACGACTGCTGCCAGCAGCGTGACGCCGGCCGTGATCTTGTATCGCATCGAGGTCTCCCCGTTGACGCCAAGGGACGACCCGCGGGCGCCGTTCGGCGCACCCGTCCGTCCCACCGCAAGCGCCTCGCCCAGGCGCTCACACGGGTGTAGCCGCCCGAGTGACTTTTGTGCAACACGTCACAGCGGCGTGCGGCCCGGGGCGACGTCTCCCGCGTCGTCCACGACGGCGTGTGCGGCGGGTGCTCAGCGGCTGATGCCGGCGCGCTTCAGGACCGCTGCGGGCACGCCCGTCGCACGGAACGCCGCGTAGCTGATGCCCTTGTTCTCGGCGTAGACCGGCGCCCACTCGACGAACTCCGCCTCGAGCTCGTCGAGGTCGGGTCCGGGGATGGTCGCCTCGATCAGGCGGCGCTCCAGGTCGATCACGTGCTGCGCAGCGGCCAGCTTGCGCGTCCCGGTCTCGGCCTCGACCGCCGCTCGGGCGTCGGCCAGGCGCTGCTCGATCTGCTCGGGCGAGAGCTGGCGACCCCGGCGCGGCTTCGCCGCCTCGAGCGCCTCGAGGTAGGCCCCGACGGCCGCAGCGGCCTTGCGCCCCTGCTGCATCGCAGCCTTGTGGGAGTCGCTGACGGTGCGCTTCGCGGGCTTCTTGGTGGCGGCCATGCACCGGAGCGTACGCCCGCCCAGGAGACGGAAGCATGACCGACGGGGCGGATCATCGGAAGACCCCGACCGGCTCGATCCCTGGACCTCGGTCAGCTGTCGGGCGGCTCGGTCGGTGACGCGCTCCGGCGCACGCGGCCCGCCGCTGCGGACCATCGGTCCGGTCCGCGGTGCTCCTCGTTACGATGCCGGCGAGTTCCTTGCGGAGCGCGGCTCGGCCTCGTTCCTCCGACCGAAACGGCGCCGATGACCACCTCGACCCGCGACACCGACTCGACGGACCTCCCCGACCCCGAGGACCCCGACGCGACGAGCGACGCGGCATCGGCCGACGAGGGCACCGCGGCACCAGCGGACGGCGGCACCCCGGCACCGCCCGACGATGCGGCGTCGCCCGACATCAAGGTCTTCTCGCTGCGGTGCTCGCCCACCGGCGCGGTCGTCGCACTGCTCTTCTTCGCGTTCTCGCTCGCGCCGTCGCTGCTCCCCCGGGCGGGGCTCTTCCAGGGGCTCGTCTCGGGCATCACGATGGTGATCGGCTACGCCCTCGGCGTCCTGCTCGCCTGGTTGTGGCGCTACCTCGGGCTGCCCGTCACCACGCTCGCGGATCGGCGCGGGCGCATCGCGCTGATCGCGGTGGCGACGCTCGTCGCGACCCTGGTGGTGGCGTCGGTGTGGCGACAGGTCGGCTGGCAGAACGACGTGCGCGACCTGTTCGGCATGGAGCCGATCGGGCCGAAGGTGTGGCTGCCGATCGTGCCGATCACGTTGCTGGTCGCCGCGCTGCTGCTCGTGGCGTCACGCGGCGTGCGGCGCCTCTTCGCGCTGATCGTGGGCTGGGCGGGACGTGTCCTGCCGCGCCGCGTCGCCCGGGTGGTCGGGTTCGGCGCCGTGACGGCCCTGCTCGTGGTGGTGGTGAACGGCGTGCTGATCGACGGGTTGTTCGCCGTCGCGAACGGCATCTTCTCGGTCAGCGACGACACGACGCGGGAGGGCCTCGTTCAGCCCGGATCCGAGCTGCGCTCCGGCGGCCCCGGGTCGCTCGTCGAGTGGGACACGCTCGGGAAGCAGGGCCGGCGATTCGTCGCCACGGGGGCGACGGTCGACGAGCTGAACGAGTTCAGCGGCGGCGGGGCCGAGCTGCCGATCCGGGTGTACGCCGGCATCAAGTCGGCCGACGACATCCAGGGCCGCGCCGACCTGGTGCTCGCCGAGCTGGAGCGGACCGGCGCCTTCGAGCGAGAGGTGCTCGTGGTCACGACGACCACGGGCACCGGCTTCATCGAGCCGAACTCCGTGAACGCGATCGAGTACCTGCACAACGGCGACACCGCGGTGGCCGGCGTCCAGTACTCCTACCTGCCGAGCTGGATCTCGCTGCTCGCCGACCAGGAGGTCACCAAGGAGACCTCCCAGGTCGTCTTCGACACGATCCACGACCACTGGGCGTCGCTGCCCGAGGCGACGCGCCCGAAGCTGTACCTCTTCGGCCTGTCGCTCGGGTCGTTCGGCGTGGAGTCGATCCTGACCTCGATCAACGTGCTGAACGCCCCCGTCGACGGCGCGCTGATGGCCGGCCCGCCGTTCGTCAACGACCTCTGGCACCAGCTGACCGAGGACCGGGATCCGGGCAGCCCGGAGTCCCTGCCGATCTACGAGGACGGCCGCACCGTCCGCTTCACCGCGCGCGAGGACGCCCTCGAGGAGCCGACCGGCACCTGGGGCGACTCCAAGGTCGTGTACGTCCAGCACGCGTCCGACCCGGTCACGTTCTTCTCGTTCGACCTGGCGTTCGAGTCCCCGGACTGGCTGGAGGCGGACCAGCGGGGCCCGGACGTGTCGCCCGAGATGAGCTGGGTGCCGCTGGTGACGATGTGGCAGGTGGCGTTCGACCTGCCCGGCGCGGGCAGCGTGCCGCCGGGATACGGCCACATGTACACGAGCACCGAGTACCTGACCGGGTGGGTCGCGATCGCGCCGCCCGACGGCTGGACCGACGACCGGACCGAGGAGCTCACCGCGGTGCTGGCCGAACGCGAGCGCACGCTCGAGGAGTAGCCCCCACCTCGCCCCTCGAACCGGATGCGGCTCAGCCGAGGGCGTGCAGCAGCTCCGGCTCGCCGTCGAGGGCGCGGCCCGCCAAGGCCTCCCACATGTGCTCCAGGTAGTGCGGCCGGAAGCTCCGCCGTCCCGCCTCGACCTCGGCCGGGTGCATCTCGGCGCCGCCCGCCGCGACGCACTCGAGGTGGATCCGTGCGCAGCACTCCAGGGTGACCGCCTCGACCACCGCGTGCTCGAGCGAGTCCGACGCGACGATCGCTCCGTGGTTGCGCACGATCGCGACGCGTGCGTCACCGAGGGTGTCGACGACGGACGAGTGCGGTGCGGTCCCGTCGTCCGCGTGGACGACCTGCTCGCCGCTGAACAGCGCGGCCGACACGTGGTAGTCGCCGACGGTCGAACCGGTGGACGAGAGCACCGAGACGTGGTGGGAGTGCAGGTGGAGCACGGCGTGCACGTCGGGGCGCTCGGCGTAGAGCCGCGCGTGCGCGCCCAGCGCCGGCGCGAGCCGGATCTCACCCTCCTGGACCCGCAGGCCGCCGTCCACGAGCGCGACCCTGGCGGGGTCGATGCGACCGAGCAGTTCGAACCCCGCCACGTGGAACCCGCGACCCCGGCGGTCGCGCACGCTGATCTGTCCGCCGACGCCGGGGGCGCACCCCTCGCGCTCCAGGATGCGCCCGGCGAGCGCCACGAGGATGCGCTGGTCCAAGTCCTCGGTCGGCGGGATCGAGGTCATGCGATGGGGCAGCTGCCGCCGTCGACCATCAGCGAGGCGCCGGTGACGAAGCGGGCCTCGTCCGAGATGAGCAGTCGCACGACCTCGCCGACGTCGCGCTGCGGGTCGCCGAGCCGACCGAGCGGGATGCGTCCCAGCACGCGGGCCGCCATGTCGGGGTCCAGGTCGAACGCACGCTCCATGGCAGAGGTGGCCGCGAGTGGGGCGACGCAGTTGACACGTACGCCGACGGGTCCCCACTCGCGGGCCAGCGCGCGGACGTTGCCGCGCTGCGCCGCCTTGACGGCGGCGTACGGGGCGAGCCGGGCCTTGCCCTCGAAGCCCGCCTCGGAGGTCAGCACCACCATCGAGCCGGCGGTGGCGGTCAGGTGCGGCAGCGCAGCCGTCGCGAAGTGGCGGAGCCCCGACACCGAGACGCCGAGGTGGTCCCGCAGGTCGGCGAGCGGGACGGCCGTCGGGTCCACCGGCACCGGGCTCAGCCCGCTCGTCGAGTTGTGCACCACCGCATCCAGGCGCCGGTCCTCCTCGACAACGAGTTCGACGGCGTCGCGCACGGACGCGGCGTCGGTCACGTCGCAGGCGACGAAGCGACCCAGTCCGCCGGCCGCGTCGACCTCGGACGCGACCTGCTGGCCCTCGTCGGCGCGGCGAGCGGCGACCCAGACGGTCCAGCCGTGGGCGGCGCACGCGAGCGCGATGCCGCGCCCCACTCCCCCGCTGGCGCCGGTCACGACGACGACCCCGGTGCTCCCGGGCGTGGTGGACGACGTCATCGCCAGGACCTCCCGCCGTCGACGTGCAGCATCGTCCCGGTGACCCCGTCGACGCCGGGGCCCGTGAACATCTCGACCGCGTGGGCCAGCTCGGGCTCGACCGCCCCCGGGTACGACGCGAGCGGCGGCGCCGGAGCGATGACCACCTCCGGCACCAGCCGCATCGGCGTCGACACCGCGTTCACCCGCACCCCACGGGGCCCCTCGGCCCGGGCGAGGG
>JAFAFZ010000254.1 GCA_023423215.1 Actinomycetes bacterium | reverse complement strand
TCCCCGCGCCACCTGATCCCGACGCGGTCATGGAGGCGTTCCTCGGTTGGGTCGAGACCCGCGGACTCGCGATGTACCCGCACCAGGAGGAGGCGCTCCTCGAGATCGTCGCCGGATCGCACGTCATCGTCGACACTCCCACGGGCTCCGGCAAGAGCCTGATCGCGGTCGCAGCCCACTTCGCCGCCCTGGCCGAACATCGCCGGAGCTACTACACCGCGCCCATCAAGGCGCTCGTGTCCGAGAAGTTCTTCGACCTGTCCGCGACCTTCGGAGCGGACAACGTCGGCATGCTCACCGGTGACGCCTCGGTCAACCCCGACGCCCCGATCATCTGCTGCACCGCCGAGATCCTGGCCAACCTCGCCCTGCGTGACGGAAGCGAGGCCGACGTCGGCCAGGTCGTCATGGACGAGTTCCACTACTTCGCAGATCCCGACCGCGGCTGGGCCTGGCAGGTCCCGCTGCTGGAGCTGCCCGACGCGCAGTTCGTCCTGATGTCCGCCACGCTCGGCGACGTCACCAGGTTCACCGAGACGCTCCCCGAGCGCACCGGCCGGCCCGTCGCCGTCGTCCGCTCTGCCACCCGCCCCATCCCCCTCGTCCACGAGTTCCGGATGACGCCGCTCACCGAGGTGCTCGAGGAGCTGCTGTCGACGCACCAGGCTCCGGTGTACGTCGTGCACTTCACCCAGGCCTCGGCCGTCGAGCGGGCGCAGTCGCTCATGAGCCTCAAGCTGCTCACCCGGGACGAGAAGGACGAGATCGCCGAGCTCATCGGCGGCTTCCGCTTCGCTCCGGGGTTCGGGAAGACGCTCGCCAAGTTCGTGCGCAACGGCATCGGCGTGCACCACGCGGGCATGCTGCCCAAGTACCGGCGTCTGGTGGAGCGGCTCGCCCAGGCCGGGCTGCTCAAGGTGATCTGCGGGACCGACACCCTCGGCGTCGGCATCAACGTGCCCATCCGCACCGTGGTCTTCACCGCGCTCGCCAAGTACGACGGCACGAAGACACGGTTGCTCACCGCCCGCGAGTTCCACCAGATCGGCGGCCGCGCCGGACGGGCCGGCTTCGACACGATGGGCACCGTCATCGCGCTCGCCCCCGATCACGTCATCGAGAACCACAAGGCGGCCGAGAAGGCCGCTGCCAGGACCGAGCAGGACAAGAAGGTCCGCAAGGTCCAGAAGAAGAAGCCGCCGCCCGGCCAGGTGTCGTGGGGCCAGCCGACGTTCGATCGCCTGGTGAGCGCGCCGCCCGAACCGCTCAGCTCCAGCTTCACGGTGACGCACTCGATGCTGCTCAACGTGCTCGATCGACCCGGCGACGGACGGGCTGCGCTGCACCAGCTGCTCACCGAGAACCACGAGACCCCGACCCGGCAGGTCGAGCACGTGGCGCGCGCCGAGGAGCTGTTCGCGTCGCTCCTGGACGCAGGGGTGATCGAGGAGCTCGACGAGCCCGACGACTTCGGACGCACCGTCCGGGTCACCATCGACCTGCAGGAGACGTTCGCCCTGAACCAGCCGCTGGCGCCGTTCGCGCTCGCGGCGCTCGACCTGCTGGACCCCGAGTCCGAGACCTACGTGCTCGACGTCGTCTCGGTCATCGAGTCGGTGCTCGACGATCCCCGTCAGATCCTGGGGGCTCAGCTGTTCAAGGCCAAGGGCGAGGCGGTCGCAGCGATGAAGGCGGAGGGCATGGAGTACGACGAGCGCATGGCGGCGCTCGACGAGATCACGTGGCCGAAGCCGCTCGAGGAGCTGCTCGAGCCGATGTTCGCCGTCTACCGCGAGGGCAACCCGTGGGTCGCCGAGCACCCGCTCTCACCCAAGTCCGTGGCGCGGGACATGTGGGAACGGGCGATGGACTTCGGCGACTACGTGCGCTTCTACGGCCTCGCCCGCTCCGAGGGCACGGTGATGCGCTACCTGTCCGACGTCTACAAGACGCTCGTGCGGACGATCCCCGAGGACGCCAAGACCGAGGAGCTCATCGACCTGACCGAGTGGCTCGGCGAGCAGGTCCGCCAGGTCGACTCCAGCCTGCTGGACGAGTGGGAGGAGCTGCGCAACCCGAGCGCCGACCCCGCGTCTGCTGACGAGGTCGCGCCCCTCGACGTGGCGCCGCCGGCGCTCACGGCCAACCGCCGGGCGTTCACGGTGCTGGTCCGCAACGCGCTGTTCCAGCGGGTCGAGTTCCTCGGCACCCGTCAGTGGCAGGAGCTCGAGGCGCTCGACGGCGACGACGGGTGGGACGCCCAGCGCTGGTTCGACGCGATGGTCCCGTACTTCGAGGAGCACGACACCGTCGGCATCGGCGCGGATGGCCGCAACCCCCGGCTGTTGATGATCGACGAGCACCCGACCGACCACCCCGACTGCTGGGCGGTCCGCCAGATCCTGCACGATCCCGCCGGGGACCACGACTGGCGCATCCTCGCCCTGGTCGACCTGGCCGCGAGTGACACCGCCGGCAGAGCCGTCGTCCACGTCACCGACCTCGGCACCGACTGATCAGGTCGAGGGGTGGCCCCGGCGAACCACCGGGTCCACCCCTCGCAGAACTGCGTCAGGCGAGGAGCTTCGCCTTCTGCGTAGCGAACTCCTCGGGCGTGAGCACACCCTGGTCGCGCAGCGCGGCGAGCTTCTCGAGCTGACCCGCGGTGTCCACGGGGGCGGCCTCCTGCACGGCCTGCTTGAACTGCTCCTGCGCCTTCTCGACGTCCTTCTGGCGATGCTCGGCCATCTTGCCGCCGCGCGCGATCAGGTAGATGAAGACCCCGAGGAACGGCAGGAGGATGACGAACGCCAGCCAGAGCGCCTTCACCCAGCCGTTCATGTCGTGGCTGCGGAAGATGTCGATGAAGACGGTCACCGCGATCCAGATCCACATGAAGAAGAGGAAGAAGTAGAGCGTGCTGAGGAACACGCCCAGGATCGGATAGTCGTACGCAAGCATGGTCGTTCCGTTCGTCGATGGAGGAGACAGTGTCTACTTCAGCGTGACGCCGGAGATGTGGACGGACGTTCACATTCGACCGGTTCCTCGTCCGCGTCGCTCCGCCCGGAACCCAGCCGCTCAGAGTCCGAGGATCGTGCGGAGTCGGTCGAGCACGTCCTGCTCCGACTACTTCACGCCCTTCGACGCGTTCGCGACGGCCTCACCGATGTCCATGAGCCACTGCCGGACCTGGACCGACTCGTCCTCGGGCAGCACGGAGAGCACCTCGACGGCCTTGGTGACCTCGTCGAGCAGGCCGTCGACGACCACGTTCGCCGTCGCTCCCTTGTGCTGCTTCGCGTCGTGACGGGCTTCCTTGCTGGCCGCCTCGGGCACGATCGCGGCGATCAGCTGATCGGCCGGGCCCGAGTGCTGCGGCCGTGCGATCGCCTTGGCGCCGGCGGTGGACTCCTTCATCATCGAGATCGGCCCGTGCTCGCCGACCAGCCCGAGGGCCATCAGGACGGCCACCGGCGCGTCGGTCAGGGTGTGCCACTGCTCATCGGTGAAGGCAGAACGGTCGGTCATCGGTGACTCCTCGGGCGAGCGGCTTCCGCCGGGTGCAGGTGCGGCGAGTGTACGGGTGACCCCGGCGGTCGTGTTCGGTCCGGCCGTCGCGATCGATCGGCCTGCTCGCCCCGACGTCCGCGTCAGCTGTCGACGAGCGCCGACGGCGCGACGCCGGGCCGATCCTTCGCCCAGGCGGGGATCTCCACCGGCCGATCGCCGGGTCGTGGATCGACGAGTGGGCAGCGGGTGCCGGAATAGATCGTCGGCATGCACCGGTTGCAGTGCAGGCAACCAGAGACCGTGCCGGCGCCCCTCGACCACTCGTCGACGATGTTCGGATCGTGGAGGATCGCCCGGGCCATCCCGACGAAGTCGAAGCCGGCGGCCAGGCCCCGTTCGGCGGTGGCCAGCTCGCTGATGCCGCCGAGCAGGACGAGCGGCAGGTCGAGCTCGTCGCGGAACCGCATCGCCTGCTCGAGGAAGTACGCCTCCTCGTAGGGATAGGTGTGGAGGAACCGGTCGCCGACGAGTCGGAACCCACTGCGGAGGAACCACGGCAGGGTGGCTCCGAACTCGCGCGTCGGCGCCGCCCCCTTGAACAGGTACATCGGGTTCACCAGCGAACTGCCCCCGGTGAGCTCGAGCGCGTCCAGCGCCCCGTCGTCCTGGAGCATGCGAGCCACCTGCAGGCTGTCCTCGATCGTGAGGCCGCCCTTGTAGCCGTCCACCATGTTCAGCTTGGCGGTGACGGCGACGTCGGAACCGACAGCTGCGCGGACCGCGGTGACGACCTGGCGGGCGAACCTGGCGCGGTTCTCGATCGACCCACCCCAGCGGTCGGTGCGCCGGTTCAGCTTCGGGCTGAGGAACGAGCTGAGCAGGTAGTTGTGGCCGAGGTGGATCTCGAGCGAGTCGAACCCGGCGTCGACGAGCAGCTTGGACGCACGTTCGTAGTCCGAGGTGACGCGGGCGATGTCGTACTCGTCGGCCGCCTTCGCGAACCGCAGGCCGAGCGGGTTGAAGAAGCGTCCCGGGGCGAGCGACGTCGCGTTGTTGGAGGACGCGTTGGCGACCGGCCCGGCGTGGCCGACCTGCGCCTGGGCGAGCGCACCCCCGGCGTGGATCGCGTCGGTCAGCCTGCGCAACCCGTCGACCGCGCTGGGGAGCACGAGGATGCACCCGGCGTCCGTGCGGCCCTCGGGCGCGACCGACAGGTACGCCACGGTGCTCATCGCAGCCCCTCCCTGCGCGACCCGGGAGTGGAACCGGATGAGGTCCTCGGTGACCACACCCTCGGGGCTCATCCCTTCGAACGTGGCCGCCTTGATCACGCGGTTGCGCAGCGTGAGCGGACCGAGGCGAGCCGGTTCGAACAACGGCGACGGCGCAGGACCGGCTGCTGCGGTGCCCGTGGTCGACGCGGAGGGATGCGGGGTGTTCATCGGCGGGTCCTTGTCAGCTCTGCGGGTCCAGGAGATCGGTCATCGCGGAGGTCAGCACCGTCTCGACGCGTCGTCGCAGTCGGTCGTCGGCGCCCACCACCAGGCTCAGGAACAGCGCGGACCCGGCGGCGAGCACGATCGCTGCACGTGCATCCACGACGAGGTCGTCGCCGACGGGTTCACCCGCGGCTGCCGTCTCGAGCACGTCGGTGCCGCCGTCGCGGTGGGCCTCGACCGCGAGTGCGGACGCAGGCCCGCTGAAGCCGTCCCACAGCGCCGCTCGGATGTCCTCGTGGTCGCGCAGCGTCGCGAGCAGTCCCGGTGCCGCAGCCTGCACGTCGGTCCGATCGAAGAGGGCGAAGCTGCCGTCGACCACGCCGTCGATCCATCCCGCCATGTCGACGTCCTCGAACGCGTCGAGGTCCGGTGTCTCTCCCAGGATCGCTGCGAGGACGAGGTGGGCCTTCGACGGCCATCGTCGGGCGATCGCCGGTCGGCTCACGCCCGAGCGCTCGGCCACACCGCGGACGCTGGTGCGCTCCCACCCGAGGTCCTCCAGCGAGGCCCTCGTCGCGGCGAGCACACGCTCGTCGAGGCGGTCGTCCCTCGGCCGGCCACGGCCGGCTCGCGGCGCCGCGTCGACTCCCCGTTCGTCGTCCACGTCGTGCACACTACAGTGCTTTCCATTACCACCGGTATCTGAAAGAAGCGCTGCATGCTCCTCGAGACCACGACCACTCGGACGACCGCCGCAGCGGCGATGCCGGTCACGGGAGCAGTCGGATGAAGCAGTTCAGGGACCGGGTCGCCGTCGTCACCGGTGCCGGCAGCGGTATCGGACGAGCGGCTGCCGAAGCCCTGGCCGCACGCGGCTGTCGGGTCGCACTCGTCGACATCGACGTCGCGGCCCTCGAGACCACCGCGGGACTGCTGACCGGAGCGGGACACGTCGCATCGGTCCACGTCGCCGACGTCACCGATCCGGCGCAGATGGACGCGCTCGCCGACGACGTCGTCGCGACGCACGGCGGCTGCAACATCCTGATGAACAACGCCTGGGTCACCTCCGCGGGTGCGTTCGAGGACGAATCGCTCGACGACCTCCGCTGGATCGTGGACATCAACCTGTGGGGCGTCGTCCACGGCTGTCGCGCCTTCCTACCCGAGCTGCGTCGAGCCGACGAGGCGCACATCGTCAACATGTCCTCGATGGTCGGACTGCTCGGACTCCCCCACAACGCCTCGTACTCGCTCACCAAGGGCGCGGTGCGCGGCTTCACCGAAGCGCTCCGCAGCGAGCTGGTCACCACCTCGATCGGCGTCACTGCCGTCTACCCCGGCGCGGCGCGGACCGACATCACCAACACCGCGCGCGGGAGCGAGGCGTCCCGCCTCGCCCAGATGGGCAACAGCCGCTTTGCGCCGTTCGCCATGCGTCCGCCCACTGCGGTCGCCCGCCGGATCGTCGCCGCGATCGAGCACGATCGTGCACGCTGCGTGATCGGACCCGACGCCCGGGCCGTCGACGCCTTCGTCCGCTTCGTGCCGGGCCGCTCTGGACTCGTCGGCCGGCTGACCTCTCGCTTCGTCGGCTGACGGCGCGCCGTTCGGAGCCCCTCGGCGCGAGTTCCCGGCGCCGACCCGACCGCCGTCACCGTTTGCCTGCTCCGTGCCGTTGGGTACCCGACACGGGTGACCACCGAGCGACCGATCCATCCGACCATCGTCCGGCTCGCCTCCTACAGCTGGCGCTTCCTGGTGATCGGCGCCGCCCTGGCGGTGGTCCTCTGGGGTGTCGGGCAGCTCAGTGTCGTCGCCCTTCCGATCGCCGTCGCGCTGCTGCTGACCAGGGCGCTGCAGCCGGCCGCCACCTTCCTGCGTGACCGCGGGCTGCCCCCGGCGCTCGCAGCCGTGTCGGTCGTGCTCGGCTTCGTCGCCGTGCTCGCCGCGGCGACGTGGTTCATCGTGCCGTCGGTGGCCGGCCAGTTCGACGACGTGCAGGAGACGGTCACCGAGGGGGTGGACGACCTCCAGGCCTGGCTGGTCGACGACGGCCCGTTCGACCTCACCCAGGACGACATCGACGACGCCCGCGAGTGGGTCGTCGACCGAGGCGGCGAGCTGCTGCGGAACTCCTCATCGGCGCTGACGAGCGGTGCGTTCCTGCTCGCCTCGCTGCTCGCGGGCGCGGTGCTGTCGCTCCTGCTCTGCTTCTTCATGGTGAAGGACGGCCCCCGGGCGCTCGACTGGGGGCGCTCGCTGCTGCCGGCCGGCCGTCGCGGGGTCGCTGATCGGCTCTGTCGGCGCATCTGGCAGACCCTCGGCGGCTACCTGCTCGGGTCCTCGGTGCTCGGCGCGGTCGAGTCGGCCGTGATCGGGGCCACCGTCGCGCTCGTCGGCGGCACGCTCATCGCGCCGATCATGATCCTCACGTTCGCAGCGGCGTTCGTGCCCCTGGTCGGTGCCGTCGCTGCCGGTGCCGTCGCTGTGCTGGTCACGCTCGTCACCGCGGGGACCACCGAGGCGCTGATCGTGCTCGTCGTCGCCATCCTCGTGCAGCAGTTCGACGGCGACCTGCTCGCTCCGATCGTCTACGGCAAGGCGCTCGAGATCCACCCGGCAGTGATCCTGGTGGTCATCGCCGCCGGCGGCTCGCTCTTCGGCTTCGTCGGCGTGCTGCTCGCCGTGCCCGTCACCGCCGTGATCATCAACTGCGCCGCCGAGCTGCGGGCCTCACCCACCGGCAGCGGTGACGACCTCGAGCTCGAGGTCGTGAGCGACGCACCGCCGCTCGAACGGCCCTGAGGTTCGAGCGCCTGCGGCTTCCGGAACGGCCGCCGACGGCGTCCACGGGGATCATCCCCGACGCGATGCCGAGCCCTCCTCAGCACCCGTCGCGACCTTCTTGACCATCCGAGCACCCGAGTCGACCTTCGCGTGATGCTGGGCAGGCAGCTTCGACTTGGCCACCGAGCCAGCGGAATCGATCGCGGAGTGGACCTGAGGCGCGAACCGCTTGGCGAGCTGTCGGACAGCAGTGACCTTGGTGGCGAGCTTGAACGCCTGCATCTTCGAACCTCCTGAGACGGGCGGGTTGCCCTCAGGAGTCGATTACCCGCATCCGGTCCAACCGACTCACGCTCTACAGCCGAGACCAGCCAGCCACGCACCGCCTGCAGCTCCAGAGCGCTGGAAGGCCTCTGACAGTTGGAGTGGCCTCCCCGGCAGCGCGGATCAGGGATCGGGTGCAGCTCCCGCCGACGGCCAGCGCCCGGGCGCCACGGATAACCGAGAATGACGTCGACACGGTCGGTCACCCGACGGCGGGTGTCATCCGGACCCCATCCCACTAGCTCGCCGTCGATCACTGGCGGCTCGTGGCGGTTCGTGTCGGAGGGGGGACTTGAACCCCCACGCCCTTGCGGGCACTAGCCCCTCAAGCTAGCGCGTCTGCCAATTCCGCCACTCCGACGTGGCCCCCACATCGCTGCGGGGCGAGGGAGCACTCTAGCGCGTGCCCTCCGGTGCCCCAAGACGAGAACTCCGTCGCACGAGGCCGAAGACTCGACGCTTCCGCGGAAGCGTCTCGCGCGCGCAGCGAGGCGAGGTCGTCACCGAGCGAGGGCGCCACGCTTCCGCGGAAGCGGCCTCGTCACGGGGCGGGAGAACCCCGCCACGGACCGCATCAGAGATGATTCCGCGGAATCGTCGCCGCCGACTACAGGACGCGGCATGCTGGTTCGCCGGCGCGGATCACACGCCCGACACCACGATCCGGGGAGGATCCATGAGCAGCTACGACACCTTCATCCTGTACGCCGCCGAGTACAGCGAGCTGGCCGACGCCGAGGCGGACTACGAAGCCGTGAAGGCCCTCTACTACGAGCTCGGACTGGTCGACACCTTC
Organism: Actinomycetes bacterium; assembly: GCA_023423215.1. Classification (GTDB taxonomy): domain Bacteria; phylum Actinomycetota; class Acidimicrobiia; order Acidimicrobiales; family Microtrichaceae; genus JAFAFZ01. The sequence continues at coordinate 474 of JAFAFZ010000254.1, read as the reverse complement.
GACGCCGCGGTCATCGAGAAGAAGGACGACGGCAAGGTCAAGATCGTCAAGAAGCACGAGCAGCCCACTCGCACCGGCGGTTGGATCGGCGCCGGGCTCGGCCTGGCCGCCGGCGCGACGATCCTGCTCTTCCCCGCCGCGGCCATCGGCGCCGGCGTGCTGGTCGGCACCACCGGCGGCGGCGCGGCGATCGGCGCGCTCGCCGGTCACGTCGCCCGCGGCATCTCCCGCCACGACCTGAAGGAGGTCGGCGAGTCGCTCGACACCGGCGACGCCGGCCTGATCGTCGTCGCAGCGGTCGACGTCCAGAAGCGAATCGACGAGGTCATCAAGCGCGCCAACAAGATCGTCGAGAAGCAGCTGAAGGCCGACCGCAAGGAGCTCGAGGCCGAGCTGAAGGAAGCCGAGAAGGAGGGCTCGGCCTCGTCCTGACCGGACATGGGGCTGGGGGGGGGGGCTGGGGCGCGGCGGGCC
>JAFAFZ010000127.1 GCA_023423215.1 Actinomycetes bacterium | reverse complement strand
GCGTCACCTGGCCGTCGGATCGGGCGATGTCGTCGGTGAGGGTGGCCGAGTACAGGCCGGCGAGGCGCTCGGAGATGACCCGTGCCCGCGAGTCGACCGAACCGAACCGGGTCTCGAGGCTGCCCACGCGGGCCAGCAGCTCTTCGGCGGACGCGAGCTGCCCGTTGAAGGTCGGCGACTCCGTGAAGGCCTGCTCGTCGAAGCCGATGGCGGCGGGGGCGACGAGCACCACGACGACCGCCGTCGAGCACGCGGCGGCGCCGAGGACCCGGCGCACGCTGCGTCGTCCGGGGAAGCACAGCGCAGCGACGGCTCCGCAGGCGGCGGCGACGAGGAGGAGCTGCAGGGCGAGGCGCGTCAGCGCGGACCCGAGGTCGCCGCGGATCTCCTGTTCGATCGCCGTGACCACGTCGTCGCTGTCCTGCACCTCGCCGTCGAGGGTGATCGTGTCGAGCACGTCGACCTCGCGCAGCTCCACCTGGAGGCGCACCGGGGCCCGGTGGGTGGGTGCGTCGACCGCGCCCAACGGCGGCAACGACAGCTCGGTCCCTCCCGACACCGCCGGTCGCAGCGACACAGCGACGGTGCCGGGGCCGAGCTGGGCCGAGGCGGAGAACACCAGTGGCACGGCGATCAACGTGACGACCGTGACCCAGGCGACGAGCGCCCACGGTGACGTCCGGGCGCGGTCGGCGGCCCGTCGCCAGCGGCCGGGTCGACCGTCGGCTGCCGTCTCGCCGGGCGCTGTTCCGTCCGGCGGTGTTCCGTCCGGCGCGGTCTCGTCGGGGGCCGTCGGTTCGACCGGTGCCGGCCCGCGTGCAGGGTCGGGCGGGTCGGCGTCGGTCACGGCCGCCGTTCGTAGCGCCAGGGGCCGCCGGACATCAGCAGCCGGTGTCGAGCACCCGCAGCATCGGGGTCGCCCGACTCGTAGCCGGCGTCCCCGTGGTACATCGCCACGATGGTGTCGCCCTGCACGGCCACGCGTGTGGCGAAGTGCTCGACCGTGCGCTCGGCCGACAACGCGGCGGCGACATCGGCATGGGGGAGCAGCTGGTGCAGCGTGATCACCGTGGGCGGGGTCAGGTTCACCTCGCCGGCGTCGCGTCGCTCCAGCATGTCGAGCGGGCGCCGCCAGCAGAACTCGCGGATCTCGCCGTCGTCGATGACGATCTGGGTGGCCCCGTCCTGCAGCGCCGCCACGAAGAACGCGGTGGAGAACCGTCGCGGGCTCTCGGGGGGAGGGGTCCAGTGCGACCAGCGCGAGAGCTCCGACGGGTCCAGGGCCAGTCCCGCCTCCTCCGCCGCCTCGCGGACCGCAGCGGCCCGAGCGGCGAGCTCCAGGTCGGTGCGGTCGGACGGGTGGTCGCCGGGGTCGATCCGTCCTCCCGGGAACACCCAGTTGCCGCCGGCGAAGCTCAGGTCGCGGTCGCGGCGCAAGAGGAGCACCTCGAGCCCGTCGTCACCGTCGCGCAGCACCACGACCGTGGCGGCCGGGATCGCCTCGGGGTCCCAGAGCGCCGCGCCGGGGCTGCCCGGACGAGGGGCGTCGGAGGAGTGCATGCACCCTCACGCTAGCGGTCGGGGTCCGCACCCGGGGTGGTCGCGGCACCTGCGGCGGGGTCGCGGCGCGGTCGCGATCGGCGCCACTGCAAGGGACGCGGGCGAATCCTGAGCAAATCCTTGCACTCGTGTAGTTACTCGACTGTAATTACACGCTCGACACCAGATGTGGGGGTCACGGGCCGAACGCCCACCACATCTGGTGCCACAGGGGGGTGGCGGGTGTCACACCACCAACCCCGTCAGCACGAGCAGCACAGCACGCGCAGAGCAGTACCGACACAGCAGGACACGAGCAGCACAGCACACGGGGCTGGGCAGAGGGAACGAGGAACGACGGTGGCGCTGTCCGAGGACGTACGTGAGATCGAGGTCATCGACGAGCCGGCGGTGGAGCCGCCCCGGACGGGGGACCTGGGCACCCAGATGCGGGTGCGCAAGCGCGACGGCAGCCTGGAGTCGGTCGACCTGAACAAGATCGTGCGTGCGGTCGCCCGCTGCGCCGAGGGCCTCGACAACGTCGACTCGATGCGTGTCGCCACCCGCACCATCTCGGGCCTGGTCGACGGCGCCACGACCGAGGACCTCGACAACCTGTCCATCCGCACCGCGGCGGCGTTCATCGCCGAGGAGCCCAACTACTCCCGCCTGGCCGCCCGCCTGCTGGCCACCGTGATCGACAAGGAGGTCCAGAACCAGGACATCTACTCCTTCTCGCAGTCGGTGGCGCTGGGTCAGGCCCAGGGCATCATCGGTGACGAGACCGCCGACATGGTCGCGACCCACGCACGCAAGCTGAACGACGCCATCCTGGCGGAGCGCAACTGGCGCTACGAGTTCTTCGGCCTGCGCACCGTCTACGACCGGTACCTGCTGCGCCACCCCGAGACCCGTCACGTCATCGAGACCCCGCAGTACTTCCTCATGCGCGTCGCGTGCGGCCTGGCGACGTCGCCGGACGAGGCGGTCGAGTTCTACCAGCTGATCTCGTCGCTGGACTACCTGCCCTCGTCGCCCACGCTGTTCAACTCGGGCACCACCCACCCGCAGATGTCGAGCTGCTACCTGCTCGACTCGCCCGAGGACAACCTCGACGCCATCTACGACCGCTACCGCGACGTCGCCCGCCTGTCGAAGCACGCCGGCGGCATCGGCCTCTCCTACAGCCGCATCCGCTCGCGTGGTTCCCTCATCCGTGGCACCAACGGCCTGTCCAACGGCATCGTGCCGTGGCTCAAGACGCTCGACTCGTCGGTCGCTGCGGTCAACCAGGGCGGTCGCCGCAAGGGTGCCGCGTGCGTGTACCTCGAGACCTGGCACGCCGACATCGAGGCGTTCCTGGACCTGAAGGAGAACACCGGCGACCAGGCCCGCCGCACCTACAACCTGAACCTGGCCAACTGGGTCCCCGACCTGTTCATGGAGCGCGTCGAGCAGGACTGGCAGTGGTCGCTCTTCGACCCGAAGAAGGTCCCGCACCTCGTCGACTTGTACGGCGACGACTTCCGAGAGGCCTACCTGCAGGCCGAGTCCGAGGGCCTCTACGAGACGCAGGTCCCGGCCCGTCAGCTCTACAGCCGCATGATGCGCAGCCTGGCGGAGACCGGCAACGGCTGGATGACCTTCAAGGACTCCTCCAACGAGAAGTGCAACCAGACCGGCACCGTGTCGGCCGACGGCACCCCGAACGTGGTGCACCTGTCCAACCTGTGCACCGAGATCCTCGAGGTCACGAACCAGTCCGAGACGGCGGTCTGCAACCTCGGCTCGATCAACCTCGGCGCCATGGTCCGCCCGAACGACGACGGCGTCCTCGCCTTCGACTTCGACCGCCTGGCCGAGGTCGTGCGCCTGGCGGTGCCGTTCCTCGACCGGGTCGTGGACATCAACTACTACCCGACCGACGAGGCGGGGAACTCGAACTCGAAGTGGCGTCCGGTCGGCCTCGGCCTGATGGGCCTGCAGGACGTGGTCTTCAAGCTGCGCCTGCCGTTCGACTCGGACGAGGCACGTGAGCTGTCGACCCGCATCTCCGAGGACATCTACTTCCACGCGCTCACCGCGTCGAACGTCCTGGCCGAGGCGCACGGGCCGCACGGCGGCTGGGAAGAGACCCGCGCCGCGCAGGGCCAGCTGCAGTTCGACCTGTGGGGCGTCACCCCGAGCGACCTGGACCGCTGGACCTCGCTCAAGGAGCGCATCAAGGCCCACGGCCTGCGCAACTCCCTCATGATCGCCATCGCCCCGACCGCGACGATCGCGTCGATCGCCGGCTGCTACGAGTGCATCGAGCCGCAGGTGTCGAACCTGTTCAAGCGCGAGACGCTCTCGGGCGAGTTCCTGCAGATCAACTCGTACCTGGTGCGCGAGCTGCAGGCCCTCGGCCTGTGGACCGAGCCGATCGTCGCGGCGATCAAGCGGAACGAGGGCTCGGTGCAGGACATCGAGGAGATCCCCGAGGACATCCGCTCGATCTACCGCACCGCGTGGGAGCTCCCCATGCGCTCGCTCATCGACATGGCCGCCGGCCGCGGCGCCTACATCGACCAGTCGCAGTCGCTGAACCTGTTCATGGAGTCGCCGACGATCGGCAAGCTCTCCTCCATGTACCTGCACGCGTGGAAGCAGGGCCTGAAGACCACGTACTACCTGCGGTCCCGTCCGGCGACCCGCATCAACAAGACGACCACCGGGGCGGGCGCGACCTCGGGCTCGAACGGCGGACCGACCGGCGGGGGAGTTCCCGCCACGCCGCTGCCGACCCGTGAGGACGGAGCCGACGCCACGGTCGACGAGGCACCTGCGGCCGAGGCGAAGCAGTACACGGACGAAGAGGCCGTGGCCTGCTCGCTCGAGAACCCCGAGTCCTGCGAGGCCTGCCAGTAACGACGGCCCGGCCGTCACCGGGGGACGCACCGCGTCCTTCCGCGCGCCCGAGGGGCGACGCACCCACCGCTCACCGCTGCTGATCCGACACCGTTCCCGCCGAACGATCGACCCCGAGGTACTCCACGATGGCGCTCACCGAGACCGCATTCGAACCGCTTCCCGAACCCGCACCCGGCACGCTGCCCGAGGTCGACGGTGCCGCCCGCCCGGTCGGCAACCTGCTCGACCCCGGCTTCAACCTGACGCTGCGGCCGATGCGCTACCCGCAGTTCTACGACATGTACCGCGACGCCATCCGCAACACCTGGACGGTCGAAGAGGTCGACTTCTCCGACGACCTGGTCGACCTGCAGCGCAAGGTCGTGCCGGCCGAGCGCCACCTGATCAACCGCCTCGTCGCCTTCTTCGCGACGGGCGACTCGATCGTGTCGAACAACCTCGTGCTGAACCTCTACAAGCACGTGAACAGCCCCGAGGGGCGCATGTACCTGTCGCGCCAGCTCTACGAAGAGGCGCTGCACGTCCAGTTCTACCTGACCCTCCTGGACACCTACATCCCGGACCAGGACGAGCGCGCCGAGGCCTTCGCGGCCATCGAGAACATCCCCTCGATCCGCCGCAAGGGCGAGTTCTGCTTCAAGTGGATCGACTCGATCAACCAGCTCGACGAGCTGCGCAGCCGGGCGGACCGCAAGCAGTTCCTGCTCAACCTGATCTGCTTCGCCGCCTGCATCGAGGGTCTCTTCTTCTACGGCGCGTTCGCCTACGTGTACTTCCTGCGCTCGAAGGGCCTGCTCAACGGCCTGGCGTCGGGGACCAACTGGGTGTTCCGCGACGAGAGCTGCCACATGAACTTCGCGTTCTCGGTCATCGAGCAGGTGCGCAAGGAAGAGCCCGAGCTCTTCGACGAGGAGCTCGCCGGCTCCGTCGCCGCGATGATGTCCGAGGCGGTCGAGGTCGAGTACGCCTTCGCCGAGGACCTGCTCTCGCAGGGCATCCCCGGCATGTCGCTGACCGACATGCGCGAATACCTGCAGTTCGTCGCCGATCAGCGCCTGACGACGCTCGGCCTGCCGAAGCAGTACGGCTCGAAGAACCCGTTCGCCTTCATGGAGCTCCAGGACGTCCAAGAGCTCACGAACTTCTTCGAGCGCACCGTCTCGGCGTACCAGACCGGCGTCGCGGGCGACTTCTCGATGGACGACGACTTCTGACCGTCCGCCGCTGACGGTCTGCTCGTTTCTGCCGCGACCGCGTCGAGCCGCCCAGGACGGGGCTGGACCTAGGCCAACCGCCGAACTCGGAACGTTCCGTTCGCAGAAACGGTCGATTCGTTCCGAGTTCGGTGGGGCGTCCGGGTTCTCGGAACGTTCCGTTCGCAGGACGGTCCATTCGTTCCGAGTTCGGTGGGGCGTCCGGGTTCTCGGAACGTTCGGTTCGCTGCTGCGTGGGCGGATCTGCCCAGCCGGCGCGACTCGTGTGCTGCGGACGGCGTGTCTAGAGTGCCGCCCCGAGAGGACGCGCGGCGGGCGCGCGAGTGGTGACGAGGATGACGGTCCGGACGGGGACGATGCGTCGCGTGGCGCGCCTGGGCACGCTGGCGGCAGTGGTGGGCCTGGTGTGCCTGGGCCTTCCGTCGATGGCTTCGGCCCAGGCGGGCGAGGGGGTCATCACCGGGAAGGTGACCGATCACCTGGGCAACCCCATCGGGCCCGAGTCAGGCATCTGCGCACTGCCAGGCGGCTACTCGTCCGGCTGGTCGAACCTCGAGGCCGACGGCACGTACCGCATCGAGAACGTGCCCGCCGGCAAGTACGCGGTCATCTTCAGCCAGTGCGGCACGAACCAGAACCCGAACCGCCAGTTCGCGCCAGAGTTCTACCCCAACCTGCACGACCCGGCGGCGGTCAACCACCCGAGCCCCCTGCCCAACGTGACGGTCGTCGGCGGGCAGACCACGTCCGGGATCGACGCCCAGCTCGAGCCCGGCGCCGCGCTCACAGCTCGCGTCCTCGACGGCAGCTCGACGCCCCGCCAAGGGCTGTGCGTGACGGCTGAACCGAAGCTGGCGGCGGGCAGCATCCCGATCGGTTCGTTGCCCCAGACCTTCACGGGCGTCACGGGCGTCGACGGGCGGGTGCGCTTCACCGGCATGCCGATGGGCAACTACACCGTGAAGTCCGCCGCCTGCGACTGGGCCGCCCCGAGCCATCCGGACCTGACGCGCGTGCAGTTCGCCGGCGGGGCGTTCACCATGGACGCAGCCTCCACCACGCAGCTCGCCACCTCGGGCTCGGCATCGGTCGACGTGGTGATGGCGGCGGGCGCGACCCTGTCGGGCCAGGTGCGGTGGGGCGGATCACCGCGGGCCGACGCGTGCGTCACCTGGGGTGACCGCAACGGCACGCTCGAGGTGCGCACCACGACCGACGCGAACGGCAACTACCAGCTGCGCGGTCTGGTGCCGACGCTGCCTGGAATCCTCCGCGCGTGCGGTGGGCCGAGCCCGCAGTCGGTCTACGAGCCAGGTGAGCCCAAGCAGGAGTTCTTCCCCGAAGCGGCGTCGAGGTGGACGGCAGGAGAGCTCGTGCTGGCGCCGGGCTCGACGCGGTCGCAGGACTTCGACCTGGAGCTGGGCTACTCGCTGTCGGTCATCGTCACCGGGCTGCCGAGCTCGAACGGCTGCGAAGCGATCGCCACCAACGGCATCCTCGTGCGGCGCACGCAGCTGCGGGCCACCCCTACGCCCAACGTGTTCGTCGGCGACATCTTCGGCCTGACGAGCAACTCCAGCAGCGACATCCACCTCGAGTGCGGTGGACGGCGTGCGGGCACCGGTCGGCTGCCCACCTGGTCCACGCCCTACTTCCAGGAGGGCTGGACCGAGAACCAGGGATCTCCGGTCGTGGGGATCGCCAACGACAGTATCTTATAAACATATGACGCTGCCCAC
>JAFAFZ010000091.1 GCA_023423215.1 Actinomycetes bacterium | reverse complement strand
CAGCAGCGCGCCGGCACGCAGCGCTCGGGGAGCGGCGGCGAGCGCGGCGGCCGGGACGAGGGTCGACAGGGCCGCGGTGTACTCCTCGGACGAGCGGCGCCCCTGGCGGACCAACCCGACGGCGCCGACGGTGGCGGCGGCGGTCAGGCCCAGGCCGACGAGGTCACCCGGCCCGAGCGCCCGGCCGTCCTGCGAGCGGCGGCGCAGCGAGTGGACGGTGCGCGCACCCCACAGCCCGATCAGACCCGGCGTGGCCTCGCTGACGAGCCACGAGGCGAAGAAGCTCGGCACCGTCAGCGCCAGGTTGTTGCGCACCGGCCGGTAGGCGTTGGCGACCAGCGCGCCGCGCACGACGCCCTGGCGCAGGAGGTGCGAGCCGCGCGGCTCTCGTCCGTCGGAGGGGGTGCCGGATCGCCGGGAGCGCAGTGCCATGGCACACGAGTCTGATCCCCACGTGCTGCTCCGACAAGCAGCAGGCGCACCGGGGTTGTGACGAGTCCGTGACGAGCGGCGCACGTCGCGGCGATCCGGGGAAGAATGTTGCCCGCCGAGCGCCGCCGGCCGCCGAGGGGAGGACTCGACCGATGGAACGCCTGTCCGGCATGGACGCCTCTTTCCTGTACCTCGAGACGCCCGCCGGCCACATGCACATCGCGATGGTCGGCATCCACGACGTGTCGACGATGACCGCGGGCGACCCGTACGAGCACATCCGCGAGCACATCCGCTCGCGCCTGTCGGTCGTGCCGCCGTTCCGACGCCGTCTGGTCGAGGTGCCGTTCCAGTTCCACCACCCCGTGTGGATCGAGGACCCGGACTTCGACCTGGACCACCACGTGCGGCGCGTCACCGCACCCGCACCGGGCGGGCGCCGAGAGCTCGGCCAGGTCGCGTCCGAGATCGCCTCGGTGCCGCTCGACCGATCCCGGCCCCTGTGGGAGGCATGGGTGATCGAGGGCCTCAAGCAGGACCGCGTCGGCTTCGTGGTCAAGGTCCACCACTCGGCGATCGACGGCGCGTCGGGCGCCGAGATCATGACGGCGCTCTACGACCTGGCGCCCGAGCCGGCGGTGCTCGAGCCCGAGGAGATCCCGGCGGACCACCTGCCGAACGAGCTCGAGCTGCTCTCCTACGCGGCGATCTCGAAGCTGCGCCGGGCGCGCAGCGTGGTGCCGCTCGTCGGCCGCACCGTGCGCTCGGTGACGACCCTGGTGTCCAACATCATCGACCCGACGATGAAGCACGGCGGCGTGCCGCTCACCGCGCCCCGCACGCCGTTCAACCAGTCGATCAGCCCGCAGCGCTCGGTCGCGTTCGCCCGGGTGTCGCTCGACGAGGCGAAGGCGATCAAGGACGCGCTGGGCGTGAAGGTCAACGACGTGGTGCTCGAGATCTGCTCGGGCACGCTGCGGCGCTACCTGCTCGAGCACGACGCGCTGCCCGAGGACCCGCTGCTCGCCGTCGTGCCCGTGTCGGTGCGCGTCGAGGAGGAGGCCGGCTCGCAGGGCAACAAGGTCTCGGCGATGTTCGCGTCGCTGGCGACCGACGTCGACGACCCCGCCGAGCGGCTCGAGGTCATCCGGACCAGCACCGAGGGCGCGAAGGAGGACCACAACGCCATCGGCGCCCGCACGCTGACGGACTGGGCCGAGTGGGCGGCGCCGCGCACCTTCGGCCTGGCCGCCCGGCTCTACAGCTCGATGAACCTGGCGAACCAGCACCGGCCGATCCACAACCTGGTCATCTCGAACGTGCCGGGTCCGCCGTTCCCGCTCTACCTCGCCGGCGCCGAGCTCGTCGCGGCCTACCCCATGGGGCCGATCATGGACGGCGCCGGGCTGAACATCACGGTCATGTCGTACCGGGACCACATCGACATCGGCTTCCTGGCCGACGCCGAGCTCGTGCCCGACATCTGGGAGGTCGCGGCGCAGGTGGCGCCCGCCTTCGAGGAGCTGAAGCAGCTGGCCGGGCTGATCGATCCGACGATCGTGAAGGAGCCCGCACCGGTCACGACGACCTCGACGCCGACGGTCGACCTGCGCGACGGCGCCTCGTCGCGCCGCTCGCCGGCGAAGGCCAAGAGCGCCCGGAACCGCAGCGCCGCACGGGGCAAGGGCGGCGCGAAGAAGGGCACCCGGGCGAAGGCGTCGTCGAAGGACGGCACGGGGTCCAAGCGCACGAGCAACGGCAGCGCACGCCGTTCGACCTCGACCCGGGGCACCGGGGCTCGCGGGCGAGCGACGAAGGACGGCCGCCAGGACCGGTGACGGCTGTCACCACCGGTGGAACATGTTCTAGTTTCAGGGCGTGGCTTACAACATCGCTGACCTGTTCGAACACACCGTCGACGTCGTTCCCGATCGCGTGGCCGTGGTCGACGGCGACGTCCGGCTGACCTACAAGGACCTGGACGAGCGCGGGAACCGCATCGGCCACTTCCTCGCGTCGCGTGGCGTCGGCAAGGACGACCACGTCGGCATCTACGCGCAGAACTCGCACCAGTGGCTCGAGGCGATGCTCGGCTGCCTGAAGATCCGCGCCGTGCCGATCAACGTGAACTACCGCTACGTCGAGGACGAGCTGTCGTACCTGATCGGCAACGCCGAGCTCGTCGCGTGCGTCTACGACCAGGAGTACGCCGGACGGCTGGCCGCGGTCGCGGACCGCTCGCCGAAGCTCACGACGTTCGTGCACATCGAGGACGACTCCGGCGCCGACACCGACGTGCTCGGCTCGGTCGCGTTCGAGGACGCCGTCGCGCAGGGTGCTCCCGAGCGCAACCCCGAGGAGCGCTCCGGCGACGACATCTACGTCATCTACACGGGCGGCACGACCGGCATGCCCAAGGGCGTGATGTGGCGCAGCGAGGACATCTTCTTCGCGCTGGGCCAGGGCATCGACGCCCTGACCGGTGAGCGCGTGCCGCACGAGCACTTCCGCGCCGAGCAGGCCGCGCAGAACGAGAACCCGCTGATCTTCTGCGTGATCCCGCCGCTGATGCACGGCGCCGCGCAGATCGCCACGCTCAGCCAGTGGTTCCTCGGCAGCACGCTGATCATGGTCCGCAAGTTCGACGCCGAGGCCGTGTGGGACGCGTTCCAGGCCGAGGGCGTGAACTCGGTGCTCATCACCGGCGACGCGATGGCCGTCCCGCTGATCGAGGCGCTCGAGGCCAACCCGGACCGCTGGGACCTCTCCTCGCTGATCTCGGTGTCGTCGAGCGCCGCGCTCTTCTCGCAGTCGGTGAAGGACCGCTACCTGGAGCGCTTCCCGAACCTGATCATCACCGACTCGATCGGCTCCACCGAGTCGGGCTTCAACGGGATCATGTACGCCTCGAAGGGCGCGAAGGCCGCCGCCGGCGGCCCGACGGTGGCGGCGGGCAAGGACGTCGTCATCCTGGACGAGAACCTCGAGATCATCCCCGAGGGCGACGACCGCGTCGGCAAGCTCGGGCGCGGCGGCAACATCCCGCTCGGCTACTTCAACGACCCGAAGAAGACCGCCGAGACGTTCGTGACCGCTGCGGACGGCCGGCGCTACGCCGTGTCAGGCGACTCGGCGCAGTGGACGGGCGACGGCAAGATGACGATGCTCGGCCGCGGCTCGGTGTCCATCAACTCGGGCGGCGAGAAGATCTTCCCGGAAGAGGTCGAGCAGGCGCTCAAGGCGCACCCGGCCGTGTTCGACTGCACGGTCATCGGCGTGAAGGACGATCGCTGGGGCCAGAAGGTCGCCGCGGTCGTGCAGTGGAGCGACGGGACCAGCGCGACGCTCGAGGAGCTCGGCACGCACACCCGCAACCACATCGCCGGCTACAAGATCCCGCGCGAGCTGCACGTCGTGGACGCCATCGTGCGTTCCCCGTCGGGCAAGCCCGACTACCGCTGGGCGAAGCAGCTGGCCGAGTCGGGCGAGGCCAAGGTCGAGGGCTGAGCCCGGCGTCGCCCGCATTCGACGGTCCGCGGAGCCGTCGTCGGCCGAGCAGGCCGTGGCCGTGGCGTTGACATCATGTTGTCGTTCTTGACAACATGATGTCATGACACGGATCGATCTCTACACGCTCCCGCACACGCCCCTCCGGGCGGCGACGGCGCGCGCCGGCGTGCTGCTCGGCTCGGCCGACCCGGCCGCCCCCGACGACGTCGCCGGCCCGGTCGTGGCCGCGCTCGTCGAGCTGGCGAACCACGCGGCGCACGAGGAGGAGTTCATCGACCCGTTGCTCGCACGGGTGCTGCCCGACCACGAGGTCGAGATCGCACGGC
>JAFAFZ010000606.1 GCA_023423215.1 Actinomycetes bacterium | reverse complement strand
AAGCCGACCCGCCTGAACCTGCGGCGTGACACCGGCTCGTCGGCGGACGAACGTCGTCATCGGCGTCGTCCTCTTCGCCGGCCTGGTGGTGGCGCTCGGTCTGATCATCCTGGGCGGTGACGACGGCTCGTCCGACGACACCACCACCACGGCACCCTCGTCGAGCGCGCCCACCACGGCGCCCTCGACCCCGGGAGCGACCCTGCCGCTCGACGACGTCTCGGCACCCGCGGTCGAGGAGCTCACGGGTCTGGCCATCCCGGCCGAGGCCACCGAGTTCCTGACCGCCCAGCTCGACGCGGACACCCAGCTCGACGTCACCTTCGTGCTGCCCGAGGCCTCGGTCGCGACGTTCATCGAGGACTCGGGACTGCCCGCGCCCGTCGCGGACCAGCGTCTGGTGCTGCACAGCTCGCCGCTGTGGAAGCTGAACCCCGACGAGGGCACGACGCTGAGCAGCACGCAGGACACCAACGGGTCCGTGCGCCGCGTCGTCGAGCTGATCGGCGACGGCTCCGGCGACATCCGCGCCCGCATCGTCATCACCCCCGCCTGAGCGCCTCGCCGGCAGGGTCCGTCGCCCGGGTCCCTGCACGCGGCCGGGCGGCCGGGCGGCCGGGCGATCACGCCACTTGCGCACGACTGGCGCGCCCGCTCGTGCGCCGTGCCAGCACCGCGCAAGTGCCGGACCACCAGGGGTCCAGCGTCCCCGCTCATCGTCGGGTCCACACCCACGGATCCACGAGGAGCAACGACATGACCCTGCACGAGACCACCCCCGCCGCGCCGGCCGACGGCCCCGCCCCCGGCACGTCCACCGTCGCCGACGCCGTCGAGGTGCTGCGCGCACGCATCCGGGGCCAGGTGCTGACCCCGGACTCCGAGGAGTACGCCACCGCCGTGCTCGGCTGGAACCGGGCGCAGACCCACCGACCCCAGGTCGTGGTGGTCGCCGCCGACGCACGCGACGTCGCCACCGCAGTGCAGGCGGCGCGCTCCTGCGGGCTCGGCATCGGCATCCTGAGCACCGGCCACGGCGCCGTCCGTCCGGTCGACGGCCTGCTGCTGGTGACCTCGGGGCTGCGCGAGCTGTCGGTCGACGCGACCGCCCGCACCGCACGCATCGGTGCGGGCTGCACCTGGGAGCAGGTGCTCGCCGCCACGCAGGCGCACGGCCTGGCCCCGCAGGTCGGCTCGTCGGTGACCGTCGGCGCCGTCGGCTTCACCCTCGGCGGAGGTCTCGGCTGGCTCAGCCGCCGCTTCGGCGCCGCGTGCGACGCGGTGCGGTCCTTCGACGTCGTGACGACGGACGGACGGCTGGTGCGGGCGTCTGCCAGCGAGCACCGCGACCTGTTCCGCGCGCTGCGGGGCGGAGGCGGCGGCGCGCTCGGCGTCGTCACCGCGATGGAGATCGACGTGCACCCGATCACCGAGGTCTACGCGGGCAACCTCTTCTACCCGGCCGAGGCGGCCGCCGAGGTGGCCGGCGCGTACGCGGCGTGGGTGGTCGACACGCCCGAGGAGCTCACCTCGTCGCTCGTGTTCATGAACTTCCCGCCGATCCCCGAGGTGCCGGAACCCCTGCGTGGGGGCTCGTTCCTCATCGTGCGCGGCTGCTGGTGCGGCGACCTGGAGGCGGGGCGCGAGCTGCTCGACGGGTGGCGTCGCATCGCCCCGCCGGCGATGGACCTGTGGGACGTGCTGCCGTTCTCGCAGGCGGCGATGATCAGCAACGACCCGGTCGACCCGATGCCCTGCGTCGACACCGGCGCCTGGCTCGACCGCCTGGACACGCCGACCGCGGCGGTGATCGCCGCCCACACCTTCCCCGACGCCGGCCCGCCCCCGCTCATGTTCACCGAGGTGCGCCACCTGGGCGGCGCGGTCGCCCGCAACGACCGGTCGCTGACCTCGATGGGCCACCGCGACGGCACGTTCCTGCTGCACTCGATCGGCATCCCGATGGACCCCTCCGCGCCGCTGCGGCCCACTCCCGGCCAGGAGACGCTGATGGCGGTCCTGGCCCCCAGCCTGTCGCCCAGCACCTACCACAACTTCCTGGACGGCGCGGCCCGCCGCCGCTCGACCGCGACCTCGGTCGACGCGTCGGCCCGCCCGGTGCTGGCGGCGCTGGACGCGCAGCTCGACCCCGAGGGGCTGCTGCGCTACGGCGTCGACCACCGCTCCTGACCGAGACCCCTCGCCCGGTGCGCGGGCCGGGCGAGGGGTGTCAGGCGTCGGCGGCGGCGAGCAGCTCCGCGAGGGGGACGCGCACCGCGCGCTTCCCAGCCGCCCGCAGCGCCGTCAGGTCGCCGTCGGCCTGCGCGTGCTCGAGCTGGCCGAAGGTGAACGACTCACCGGGGACGGGCACGTCCTCGTCGAGCTCGCCGACCACCTGCACCACCACGATGCGGTCCGGCCCGCCCTTGTGCAGCTGACCCGTGGAGTGCAGGAACCGCGGGCCCAGGCCGAGGGTGGTCGCGACGCCCGTGCGGCGGCTCAGCGCGCGACGGGCGGCCTGGAGCTCGGGCTCGGTCGCCGGATCCACGAACGCCGCCAGCACGAGCGCGTCACCCGGACGCACCTGCGCCAGGGCGTCGTCCAGGGCGCTCGTCGGCTCGGGCTCGCCCGCCGAGCCGAGCACCGCCCGCGCCGCCCGCTTGGCGGACTCGACGTCGGGCTGGTCGAACGGGTTGATGCCGAGCACCACGCCCGCGACTGCGGTCGCGAACTCCCAGAGGAAGATCTGGGCACCCAGGTCCTCGGGCTCCTCGACCGCCAGGTGCACCG